>JAGCMG010000120.1 GCA_017646555.1 Clostridia bacterium
CCGTTTCAATTTCAGCCGTTTCGCCAATCACTACGCCCGAGCCGTGGTCAATAAATACGCCCCCTGCGATTTTTGCCGCGGGGTGAATTTCAATGCCCGTAAAAAATTTAGCCATTTGCGAAATTATACGCGCTAAAATGCGAAATTTAATTTTGTAGAAAAAATGCGCAACTCTATGCCACGAAAGTGCGTGCACACCCGAATAAGTTAGCCAAATTTCAAACTTATTTCTTGCTGCTGGGTCGCATTGTTTGGCAAAGTTGATATCTTTGCGTAAATTTTTAAAAAACATATCGCTCCAAAAAAATTTTATTAAATAACAGCAACGCCGTTTTGTTCGATTTTACTTTTAACTTCGTCAGGGAAGTTACCGTCCACAACCAAGTAGTCGATTTTGTCGAGTTCAGCGAAAGTGAAAGGCATATTCTTGCCGAGTTTAGAACTATCTAAAAGCATAAGCACTTTATCGGCTTTTTCGATAACTGCGCGTTTAATTTCCATTTCGTCTTGAAGCCCACAAGTAAAGCAACCTTTTTCAGGATTAAAACCGGTTGCTGTCATAATAGCAACTTCAATATTGATATTACTTAAAAAGTCAAGGCTTGAGCGCCCCACGGTAACTAAATTGTTACGGTTAACGTCACCACCTAATAAAACGACTGTCGGTTGGCTTTTTCTTAAAACTTCAGTCGCAACGTTAAGCGCGTTAGTAACGATATAGTAGTTTTCGTTAGGAAGTTCTTTAGAAAAATATAAAGTCGTAGACCCACTGTCGATAAAGATACAACTTTTAGGGGTAATAAGTTTTTTTGTTTTTTCAGCAATTTCTTTCTTTTCTTGTACGTTGTCTGAAAAACGGTGAACGAATTCCTGTTCGGATTTTTTAGTGATTTCGCCGATTGAGACGGCGCCACCGCGTATTCTTAAAATAAGGCCCTGTTCTTCAAGTAAAATCAGGTCGCGTCTTAAGGTCATATTAGAAACGTCGGGCAGGAGATTACCTAATTCTTCATAAGAGATTTTGCCGTACTTTTCTATTATATCGCGTATGTGTTCAAGTCTGGGTTTTTTCATACAGTTCTCCTTTGGCAATCGCCGTATATTTTCGTTACGAATATTTTAACAAAATATTTTGAATTTTTCAAGGAAAATTTATAATTTGCGAAAAAAAGTGAAATTTATTTTCATCCTAAAAAGGTAGAAATTGAATTTTTAGCAATATTTTAGATTTATCAAAGATAAAATAGTGTTAAAAAAGCCTAAAAAAACGCATAAATAATTGCTTTTTTTATCGTTTAGTTATATAATGACAGTAAACTATGATTTTTTTATAAAAACGGAGCGAATATGATTGATATTAAGGTTATTCTTGAAAACCCAGAAGGCATATCGGCAAGATTATTAAAAAAAGGCTATACGGTAGATTTTACTGAACTTTTATCTTGGGATGAAAAGCGCCGTCAAGCCATCAGCGAAACGGAAAAATGTAAAGCAGAAAAAAACAAAGTGTCTGCTGAAATTCCAAAACTTAAAAAAGCAGGCCAACCGGTAGACGCTATCTTTGCAGAAATGAAAGCGTTAGGCGAAAAAATAGCCGACGGCGATAAAATCGTCAACGAATTAACTGATAAAATTTTCGACTTTTTATCAAGACTTCCAAATCTTCCTGACGAAGACTTGTTAGCAGGTGAAAAAGAGGCAAACCAAGTAGTTAAAGAATACGGCAGTAAGCCTACTTTTGATTTTGAAATTCAAAACCACGTTGACTTATGTACTAAACTTGGCATTATTGATTATCAACGCGGTGTTAAACTTTCGGGTGGTGGTTTTTGGTGCTATCGCAATAAAGGGGCTATGCTTGAATGGGCGCTTTTGAACTTCTTTATTAGTGAACACATTAAAGACGGCTATGAATTTATTCTTCCACCACATCAATTAGGTTATAACGCAGGCTTTGGCGCAGGTCAATTCCCAAAATTTGCCGACGAAGTTTACTGGCTCGATATCGACGAAGATAGAAAGAAAAACCGTTTTATGTTACCAACTGCTGAAACGGCGCTCGTAAATCTTTACGCTGGCGAAATTATGGATGAAAAACTTCTTCCGTTAAAACTTTTCGCATACACGCCTTGCTATCGTAAAGAGGCAGGTTCGTATCGCGCTGAAGAAAGGGGTATGATAAGAGGGCATCAATTCAATAAAGTTGAAATGGTTCAATACACCAAGCCTGAAGATAGCGATAAAGCGTTTGACGAATTAGTAAACAAAGCGTGTTCGTTAATGGAAAAATTAGGTTTACACTTTAGACTTTCTAAACTTGCCGCAGGCGATTGTTCAGCGTCAATGGCAAGAACTTACGATATTGAAGTTTGGATTCCGTCAATGGGTATTTATAAAGAAGTTTCTTCGGTATCTAACGCAAGGGATTACCAAGCAAGAAGAAACAATACAAAATATCGTGATAGCGTAACTGGTAAACCGAACTATGTTCACACCTTAAACGGCTCTGGCTTAGCAACCAGCCGTGTGTTCCCAGCGCTTATTGAACAATACCAAAATGCTGACGGCTCTATCACCGTGCCTGAGGTTTTAAGACCGTTCTTAAACGGTATGGAAGTTATTAAATAAGTTGATTTGGTAAACTTTCACACAACCGTTACCGTCCAAAACGGTACGAAAATAAATATAAAAGGTAAAAACCACGGCGTTTTTGCCTTTTTTAATGGAGATAGATTATGAAATTTTCCGAAATGAATTTAGCGGAATTTTTAGTTAAAGCGCTTGATAAAAACGGCGTAACTACACCGACAGAAGTTCAAGCAAAAACTATTCCAGCGGTAATGGAAAAAAAGGATTTAATAGTTAAATCAAAAACGGGGTCGGGCAAGACTTTTTCGTTTGCTTTACCGACCTTAAACGCGACGGAAGTGGATGAAAAATTTACGCAAGTATTAGTTATTTGTCCTACGCGTGAACTTGCTATGCAGGTAACGGGCGAATATAGAAAACTCACCGAATTTAAAGAAGGCTTAAAGGTCGTACCGATAGTTGGTGGCTCGGCTATGGAAAGACAAATAACGGCGCTTAAAAGTGGCGCTAAAATCGTTGTCGGAACGCCAGGTAGACTAAACGACCACATTAGAAGAAGAACGCTTAAACTTGCCAACGTAAAAACGGTAGTTTTAGACGAAGCCGACGAAATGATGGAAATGGGCTTTAAGGAAGAAATAGACACTATTTTGTCAAAAGCCAATCCCTATCGTCAAACGATAATGTATTCGGCAACAATGCCTGAAAGCGTAAGAAAAATCGCCGAAAAATTCATGAAAAACCCAGAGTTTTTTGAAATTGATAAAACGGACGAAAATTCGTCTATTAAACAATACTTCGTGTTCGTTGGCTTAAAAGATAAAGAACGCGCGCTAACGGATTTATATTTAAGTTTAAAGCCACAAAGTGCAATCATATTTTGCAACACCAAAAAAATGGCTGACTTACTATATAATAAGTTGACGGCGAATAAAATAGCGTCGGTGAAAATTCACGGCGATATGCCACAAACGGAAAGAAAACGCGTTATGGATGCAATAAAGTCTGGCGCGTCAAGACTTTTAATCGCAACCGACGTCGCTGCGCGTGGTATCGATATTCCGTCGGTTGAAGTGGTTTTCAACTACGACTTGCCGGAAAAATCAGAGTGGTACGTTCATCGCGTAGGCAGAACGGGTAGAGCAGGCAAACAAGGCTCGTCCTATTCGATAATAAACACGCCACACGGGTTGGAAGTTTTATATAAAATCGAACAAGAAACGGGCAATAGAGTAAAAGAATATATCGTTCCCCGTTCAAAAACGCGCCCTGATAAAAAGCGCGTGGTAAATAAAAAACCGTCAAAATCGAATTACCCAAAAAATTCGACCTTTTCGTTTAAGGACGATAAAAAGGGCAAACGCGGTGAAAAACCCTTTAAGTACGGCGAAAAACCTTTCAAAAAAGGTGGCGAAAAGTCGTTTAAAAGCGAAAAACCATTTAAGCACGGCAAAAAGGAAACTTTTAACAAGGTTAAAAAATCAACGCCGTTCGGTAGGAAGTTCAAAAAAAGCAAATGAAAAAAGTCATAGATATGACGGTGGGTTCGCCGTTTAAAAATATATTTAAGTTTGCTATACCGATAGGTTTAGGTTTTGCGTTACAGCATTTATATACGCTTGGCGATGCGCTAATCGTTTCTCTGTCGCTTGGCAGTAACGCTGCAACGGGCGTAAACTTAACGGGTACTATAGTGTTTTTCATTTTGGGGTTTGCGCAAGGTATTACGGCTGGGTTTGGTATAGTTTTAAGCCAGTTCGTCGGTGCAAAAGATAACCAAAAAATGAAACAAAGTGTGGCGACTTCTATATTGTTATCGCTAATTATATCGGCGGTTTTATCAGTCGTTTCGGTAATAATTGCCCGTCCATTATTAAAATTGTTAAAAACTAACGATTTATTTTTAGATTATTCCGCATCGTATCTTCAAACGATTTTTGCAGGGTTA
>JAGCMG010000121.1 GCA_017646555.1 Clostridia bacterium
GCTATGCTTTATCTCGATTATGATAAAAGACCTGGTGAGTGGATACCTAATTCTTATGGGGAAAGGTTTAATTTAGAGGCTATAGCGTTTTTCCAAAAACTTAACACTGCTATATTTGAAAAACATCCTAACGCTTTAATGATTGCTGAAGAATCAACGGCTTACGCTATGATTACAAAGCCTGCAAGCGTTGGTGGATTAGGTTTTAACTTTAAGTGGAATATGGGTTGGATGCACGATATTTTATCGTATATGGAAACTGACCCGTATTGGCGTGGCGATAACCACAATAAATTAACTTTTTCAATGTGTTACGCTTTTAGTGAAAATTTCGTTTTACCGATTTCTCACGACGAAGTTGTTCACGGTAAAAAGTCGCTTTTAGATAAAATGCCGGGTAGTTACGAAGATAAATTCGCTAATTTTAGGGCATTTTTAGGTTATATGATGTCGCACCCTGGTAAAAAACTTAACTTTATGGGGTACGAATTCGGTCAGTTCAAAGAGTGGGCTTATAAAGAAGGCTTGGAATTTTTTATGACCGATTACGAAAAGCATAAAAAACTTACGCTTTTCGTTAAAAATATAAATAAAATTTATAAAGAAAATTCTCCTCTTTACGAAATTGAAGATTCGTGGGACGGATTTAGTTGGATTTCACCAGACGAAAGAAATAATAGCGTCATTTCTTATATAAGAACTGATAAAAATGGCAAGAAAATCGTCGTAGTTATAAACTTTTCGGGGCTTGACTTCACTAAATATCGTTTGGGCGTGCCTGAAGGGGAATACAAATTATTACTAAATTCCGATTCTGCTAAATTCGGTGGCAGGGGGCTTGTTAAAAAGACAGCCTATAAATCGGTTAAACGCTTTGCTCACGGTAGCAATACTTCAATACAATTCGGGTTGCCTAAATTGACCTGCTTGTATTTCGAAAAAATAAAATAACTATCAAACTGATAGGGGGTAATATTATGAAATTTAAGAAAAAATGCGTTGCAATGCTTTTGGCAGGTGGTCAAGGTAGTAGGTTATACGCTTTAACCAACAACATAGCAAAACCGGCGGTTTCTTTTGGGGGCAAGTATAGAATTATCGACTTCCCACTTTCAAACTGCGTTAATTCTGGTATTGATACCGTTGGTATTTTAACTCAATATCAACCATTATTACTCAACGAATATATCGGTAACGGTCAACCGTGGGACCTTGATAGAGAATTCGGTGGCGTACATATTCTTGCTCCATATCAAGGCAAGAATTCTTCCGACTGGTATAAGGGTACTGCTAATGCAATTTATCAAAACTTGCATTTTATTAAGCAATTCTCACCTGATTTCGTTTTGATTTTATCGGGTGACCACATTTATAAAATGGATTACTCACAAATGATTGACGCGCACGTTAAAACTGGCGCGGATTGTACCGTTGCAGCGATTGAAGTTCCTATGGAAGAAGCATCACGCTTTGGTATTATTAACGCTAACGAAGACGGCAGTATTTACGAGTTTGAAGAAAAACCTAAACAACCAAAGAGTAATTTAGCGTCAATGGGTATTTACGTTTTCTCAACCGATAAACTTTGTAAATATCTTGAACTTGACAACGCTAAAACCGATACTGAAAACGATTTTGGTAAAAACGTTCTTCCTGATATGTTAAATAGTGGGGAAAAGATGTTTGCTTATAAATTTAACGGCTATTGGAAAGACGTTGGTACTATTCAATCTCTTTACGACGCTAATATGGATTTACTTGGCGATTCACCAAAAATCGACGTTGTTGAAAAGAGTTGGAAAATTCAATCAAGAAGTCCACTTGCTCCACCACAATACTTGGGTGTTGGTAGCAAAGTTGTAAATAGCATAATTCTTTCGGGCTCTGAAATTTACGGCGAAGTAGTTAACTCTGTTTTATCTTCTGGTGTTATCGTTAAAAAAGGCGCGAAAGTAATTGATTCGGTTATTATGCAAGACACCGTTATTGAAGAAGGCGCTGTCGTTCAATATTCGATAATCGACCAAGATACCGTTATCGGTGCAAAAGCGAAAGTCGGCGAACCGAAAGATAGCAACAAAGGTATTGCACTTTTAGGTAGAGAAATTACCGTTGAAAGTGGCGCAACCGTTAAAGGCGGGGCAATTGTAGATAAAAATATTTCAAAGGGGGATAACGTATAATGAGAGCAGTAGGCGTAATTTTTTCTAATATTCACGACCAAAACGTTCCGGAACTCGTTACGAATAGAACGGTTGGCTCAATTCCTTACGGTGGTAGATACCGTTTAATCGACTTTGCTTTATCAAACATGGTTAATTCCAATATTGATACGGTTGGCGTTATCACTAAAAGAAATTATCAATCGCTTATGGACCACGTAGGCTCTGGTAAAGATTGGGATTTAGCAAGAAAAGACGGTGGTCTTATGTTCTTGCCTCCGTTCGGCGATATCGGTAGCGATAGTTTATATACTTCAAGACTTGAAGCGCTTAAAGGTATTATGAACTTTATTCACCGTGCTGACGAAGAATACGTAGTTATGACTGACTGTGACTGCATTTGCAGAATTAACTACGACGAAGTTATCGATAAACATATTGAAACTAACGCTGATATTACCATGATTTATGTTAAACACAGCGCTAAAAATGACCCTGAAAATAACGTAAATACTTTAAGATTAGATGAGAACGGTCGAATTAACGGTATTAAATATATGCCTGAACTTGATGGTTCTGCAAATTTATTTATAAATATGTACGTTATGAAGCGTACTTTACTTGCTAACTTAATAAAAGATAGTATTTCAAGAAATAAACGTCACTTCATTGACGACGTTATTTCAAAGAGTTTGCGTAATTATAAGATTATGGGTTATCAACATAAAGGGTATTACGCACGCATTTCGTCTTTACAGGCTTACTTTAAGCGCAGTATGGAATTGCTTAACGACAAGTGTAGAAACGAACTTTTCGGCGATAGAAGCGTATTTACTAAAATTCGCGACTCGGCTCCTACAAAATTCGGTCACAACGCGATTATCAACAACTCTA
>JAGCMG010000122.1 GCA_017646555.1 Clostridia bacterium
AAATGCGCTTAAAATATAGATACCTTAATCTTCGTGCAGATTATAATCAAAAAATGCTTAAACTTCGTTCGGATTTATTGTTATTCGTAAGAAATTACATGAACGAAATGAATTTTACCGAAGTTCAAACGCCTATTTTAACGGCAAGTTCGCCAGAAGGCGCAAGAGACTTTTTGGTTCCATCGCGTCTTAATCCTGGTAAATTTTACGCGCTTCCACAAGCACCACAACAATTTAAGCAACTTTTAATGGTTAGTGGGCTTGATAGATATTTCCAAATTGCACCTTGTTTTAGAGATGAAGACGCAAGAGCCGATAGAAGTCCTACGGAATTTTATCAAATCGACCTTGAAATGGCCTTCGCTACACAAGAAGACGTGTTTAGCGTTGTAGAAGGTTTATATAAAGCAATTTTTGAAAAGTTTGCTAACTTTAAGATGCCTGATAAATTCGTGCGCATTAAATACGCTGATGCAATAAACGACTATTGCACCGATAAGCCTGACCTTAGAAATCCATTGAAAGTTACTGACGTTTCTAATATTTTTGCCGATAGTGACTTCGTTGTGTTTAAGGGTAAAACCGTTAAGGCGATTAAGGCTAAAACCGATGGTAAACCACGTAAATTCTACGATAAATTAACTGACTTCTTAAAATCGCGTGAGGCTAAAGGCTTAGCATATTTCGTCGTTAACGACGGGGATGAACTTACTGGTGGCGTTTCTAAATTTATTACTGAAGTTCAAAAAGATAAGTTAAAAACCGCGCTTGATTTTGCATCTGGCGATAGCGTTTTCTTCGTTGCTGACGATTATGATAACGCAGTTAAATTTGCAGGCGTATTAAGAAATAAACTTGGTGAAGAACTTGAACTTATTGATGCAAACGACTTTAAGTTCTGCTGGATTGTTGACTTCCCGTTCTATGAAAAGGATGACGAAGGCAAGGTTGCTTTCTCGCACAATCCGTTCAGTATGCCACAAGGCAGTATTGACGAAATTAAAAAAGACCCATTCAAAGCCGTTGCTTATCAATACGATTTAGTTATAAATGGTTATGAAAGTTTATCGGGCGCAGTAAGAAACCACGACCAAAATATGATGGTTGAACTTTTTGCTCTTGCTGGCTACGATAAATCAGTCGTTGAAAGCAAATTCCCAGCGCTTTATAACGCATTTTCATACGGCGCACCTCCACACGCTGGTGCTGGCGCTGGTTTTGATAGAATTATGATGCTTTTAACTCATAACGAATTTATTCGTGACGTTTATGCGTTCCCGATGAATAAGAGTGCGCAAGACCCACTTTGTAACGCGCCGAACTTCGTTTATTAAAAAGCGCTTAAAGATATACATATTAAAATTGACTTATAAAAAAGTAAAATAAAAACGCCACTTTTTAGTGGCGTTTTTTTTGTGTTAAAATATAAATATTCCCGCAACGGCTGATATAATTATTAGTAGTATAGGGGAAATTTGCTTTTTGAAAATCTTTTTATATAAAAATCTAATTAAAATTAGCGCGCCTATTAAAATTAAAGAAATATAGTCAAATTTAATAGGTGTTGGGTTTACGTACGATAATTGAATATTTGCAAAAACGCACTCTATTATCAAAAATAACCCCGTAGAGAAAATTAGCGCAACAACTACTGGTTTTACAAAAGTTAAAAAAGCGTTTACGAATTTATTATTATTAAACTTTTTCAAAACGTTTGCGATGACGTAAATAATCACAAACGCAGGGATAACCACGGCTACCGTTGCTAAAATGCTACCTAAAATTCCACCTTTAAGACTGCCGACGTACGTTGCCATATTTATTGCAATTGGACCAGGGGTGGATTCAGCAACGGCTATTATATTAGAAATTTCCCCAGCGGTGAGCCAACCTTTATCAACGACGATAGAACGGACAAACGGTATCATACCGTAACCACCACCGAAAGCAACTGCGCCTATCATTAAAAAGGTTAAAAATAAATCAAGAAGGATTGGCATTTTTTTCACCATCCTTTTTATTATTTTTAAGTTTTAATGAACAAATTCCTATTAGCCCTGCAATTAAAATTATAACAATCGTAATATATGGGAAAGTTATTATTTTAAGTTCACTTAAAGCTATAATTATTATAGTTAGGGCAAAAAGTATGATATACGGTAAGGATTTTTTAAATGTTTTAAATAGTTTAACGCTTGCAAAAAATATTATCACGGCAACGGCGCAAGCGATACCTTTAAATGCTTTCACTACCGGTGCGTAAATAAGTAAGTCGTATAAAAATAATGAGATTAAAAAGATTATTATAAACGACGGCAAAATTACGCCTAAGGTGGCAATTAGCGCACCTAAAAAACCACCGACTTTTTTCCCGATAAAAGTAGCCATATTTATAGCAATTGGGCCGGGAGTGGATTCGGCAATAGTAATCATGTCAACGAATTCACTTTCGGTTACGAGTTTTTTTCTTTCAACGAATTCGTCTTGAACAAGCGAAATCATTGCATATCCACCACCAAAAGTGAACGCGCCTATTTTGAAAAATGATAAAAATAATTTGAGTAGTTTCATACTAAAATTAGTATAGCATTAAAAATTAAAATTGTCACATAAAAACACTTTATTTTAGGTGGAATTTTTTAATTTAATATTGCAATAGTTATTTGCGTATGATATAATCATAATATAAGTTTATATTGGAGAAATATTATGAAAGATTTAAGAGAACTTATTAAAGAAAGAAAGGTTTTATTAGCATCACACCGTGGTGTTAATGGCGGAAATATTCCATGTAATTCGTTGCAAAGTTACTTAATTGCAGTTAATCAAGACGCTGATATCATTGAACTTGATATTTCAGTTACTGCAGATAAGCAACTTTTTTTATTGCACCCTGGTATGGAATGGGTACATTTAGGTAAAAGTATTGACGTTTCTAAAATGCAATCAAAAGACGTTAAGGAATTATTTTTACATAATCAAGACGTTGTCGAGACGCAATATCCTATCATTACTTTTGACGAAGTTTTAGACGCGTTAAAAGATAAATGCTTTATCAACGTCGATAAATTCTGGGGTGACCCTGAAACTATTGCTAAAACCATTAGAAAACACGGTATGGCCAATCAATGTATCGTTAAAAGTTATGCTGATAAGAATACCCCAGCAATGCTTAAACAATACGCATACGATATGCAATATATGGCTATGATTCGCGATAAGGATGCTGTTTTACCGGAGTTTTTTGCTGATGATATAAACTTCGTTGGGTTTGAAGTGCTATTTGACAACGATAATAACCCTATTGTTTCCGACGAATTTATTGAAAAAATGCATGAAAAAGGCAAAATTTTATGGGGCAACTCTATTTGTTATAATTATCGTGACGTTATAGCGTCCGACCATGTTGATGACGTTGCTCTTTTAGGAAATCCTGACCACGGCTGGGGCTATTTTGCTAAAAAAGGATTTGATATTATTCAAACCGACTGGCTTACTCAATGTGACCAATATTTAAAAAGTAAAGGGTATAGAAAATAATAAGTTAAATCAATTTAGGAGTTAAATATGTTATATTCAACAAAAAAAGACAATAAAAGATTATTGCCTTCATATCCGATTTTTGTTAAAGACCCGTATTTTTCTTTTTGGAAAAATAGTGAAATATTAAACGATGGCAATTTATCGTTTTGGTTCGGTCAAGAAAGAAAAATTTTTGGTGTATTAAAAATCGACGGTGTTCCGTATGAATTTATGGGCAATTACGGCGCGTTAAATAAAATGAAACAAGTATCGGTTGCGGTTACTTCTTACACTACCGATTATATTTTCACCGTGCTTGACGTTAAACTTAAAGTATCTTTTGTTTCGCCGTTACCACTTGACGACATGAAGACGCTTTCTTGCCCAGTTTGTTACGTAAATTACGATATTTCATCAAAATCTGAACATAACTACGAATTTGCAGTGTTTGCTGAAGAAACTGTTTGCTATAACGTAGATAAAAGATGCTTATCTGAAAAAGGCGTTGCGGGTGGCGTATTTGACCTTGGTGATTTTCAAACGGCTTGGTTTGGGCTTATTAGACAAGCACCACTTTCAATGGCTGAAGATAATATTTCTTCTGACTGGGGCTACTGGTACGTTGCAGGGGAAAAAGCATATTTAACAAATGTTAAAGGCGTTAAACAATTTTTAGATAATGAAGAAATTACGGTTATTCCAGAAACGCCCACGAAAGACTATTTCGAAGACTATATTTTAGCGTATAATACTGCAAAAAGCGGTAAAATTATGTTTGCTTTTGATGACGTTGCATCAATTAGATATTTTGGAAAGTATTTATATAATTATTATTTTGAAGACGGTAAAAATATTGTTGACGCGTTAAAAGAAACTTTTGCTAATAGTAAAAAAATAGATAAACATTTGCGTGATATTGATAAAAATCTTGTCAAGAAAGCAAGCGTTTACGGTGAAAAATATATAAATATCGTTTATGCGTCGTTAAGACAAGCGATTGCTATGCACAAACTTGTTAAAGACACTAAAGGAAACGTTCTTTTCTTGTCAAGAGAAGCAAATTCAAACAGTTGTATTGGTACGGTTGACGTTTCTTATCCGTCAATGCCGTTATTCTTAATGTATAATACCGAATACGTTAAAGGTATGATGCGTCCTATATTCGACTTTGCAAGAATGCCTGTTTGGACGTATGATTTTGCACCCCACGACGTTGGTACTTATCCTAACTGTGATGGGCAAGTTTATGGGCTTAATAAAGAAGTTAATCGTTTCCACGGCAATTATAACGCTTGGAGATTTGGTCAATTTAGAACGCGTCCGATAACTTATTTATATCCGTCGAATTTTGACGCGTATGAATTTAAGATGCAAATGCCTGTTGAAGAATGCGCTAATATGATAATTATGACAGAAGCGTGCTATGCTTATGATAAAAAATCCGATTTCTTAAAAGAAAATATGGATTTACTTGAGAAATGGGTTGTTTATCTTGAAAAATACGGTTTAATTCCTGCAAATCAACTTTGTACGGACGACTTTGCTGGTCATTTAGATAAAAATATTAACCTTGCAATTAAAGCGACGGTTGGTATTGCTTGCTATGCTAATATTTGTAAAACTTTAGGTAGAGATGAAGAAAGCAAAAAATATCGCGCTATTGCTGAAGATTTTGCTAGACAAATTGAAGAATTTGCTTCAAAATTCAAATGGTGCCCGATTACTTGGGATACTGATGATACGACCTACAGTTTAAAATACAATTTAGCGTTTGATAAAATCTTAAAATTGAATCTATTTAGTAAATCTTTCTATGATAGGGAAATGGATGCGTATATGTTAAAAATGAACAAATACGGTATTCCACTTGATAACAGAAAAGACTACGCTAAATCTGACTGGTTAATGTGGACGGCATCATTAACTGATGACAAGGAAAAACAATCAGCAATAATTTCAAGTTTAGATTCGTACTTAAAAGAAACCACTACGAGAGTGCCTTTTGGGGACTGGTATGCAACTGAAACGGGTAAGTACTAT
>JAGCMG010000123.1 GCA_017646555.1 Clostridia bacterium
CAAAAATAAAGTTTTTTAAATTTTTAAAAACCATATTGACAACTTCTTTTTTATGGTTTAAAATAAAATTGAACAAAGGGTAAAACCTTTAGTGATAAATCCGTGAAGGACACGGTAACTATAAAAAGGGGGATGGACCGATGTATTAAGTAGACGGTCAATAGCAACAAACTTTCAGGAGGATACCCCAATGTGGTAGAAAATAATATACCCAAAAAATTGTGTTCTGAAAGAAAATAATTTAAGGAGGTTTAGACCAATCAATCAAATTTCGGCTTGTTTAAAAACACCGTAGGCAAAAAGAAAAGTTCCCAATGGTAGTTAAGGGAAAAGTGAATTTTAATAGGTTGCCAAACGATAAGTTAAAACGGTTAGCGGAAAACAAGCACAACTTAATAAATAGATTTTCCGCCGATTGTAAATATCGGCTTTTTTATTTGCTTTTTAGATACCACTCGCTTACGCTCGGTCAGTATGACGATTACTGTCATTGTGAGCGAACGATAGTGAGTCGTAACAATCCCATTTGGTAGACTTTCATCATACCGTTACATATAAAAAGCACCCAAACGGGTGCTTTTTTTATTTACCTTTTTTGAAAAAGATTATTTCTTTATCGGTGATATAAACCTTTAATTCGCTTAAAAGCCCCTCACACTTTCTAACCGAACAACCGGTAGAATACTTCTTCCCTTTAATAGCCATAATTACGGGAATATTACCAGGGTAAGTGGTTAAAATATCTAAAATTTCGTCCGACTTTTCGGCAAGCGTATCAGGTAAAATTATACCCATATATTCTTGCTCGGATTTATCTTCTACTGGGACAGCCTCACCCGTTTCCATTTTTTGCACCTTTTCAGCGTTAATAGAAACTTTGTTGTCCTTAATGTGAATTTTACCCGTAATTTCAACTATTTCGTCTTCAACGGCAAAGGACTTTACTTCTTCGTAAGTTCTTGGGAAAAGCGTGCACTCAATTTGTCCGTAAAGGTCTTCAACGGTGATAAAGCCCATCGTCGTACCGTTACGCGTCATAATCTTATCGGTCGCAGTGATAATCCCACCAAAGTGTACCTTATCGCCCTCTTTAACTTCTTGATAAACCCTATCGCCGTCCTCGTTTTCTTCAAAGTAGTCTAATAATCGCGTTGTGAACTTGAATTGGTCGAACTGCTTTTTAAAGTCCGATAAAGGATGCCCCGTGATATAAACGCCCACGACTTCCTTTTCTTTAGAAAGTTTATATTTAGAGTTGTATTCGCTAATATTCGGGTAGTCAATGGTTAAATAATCGTCGTCTTTAATAACCGTACCAAACAAACTTAATTGTGCGCTATTGTTACGCTTATTTCTTTCGGCAATCTTGTCCATAAAGCCTGCGTAAACAGCCATAAGTTCGGCTCTTGGATGGTTAAATCTATCGAACGCGCCTGCAAAAATAAGGTTTTCAATCATACGCTTATTCATATTAAAGTCGGCACAACGGGAAATAAAATCTTCAAACGACTTGAATTCGCCGTGTTCTTCACGTTCTTTAACGATATGTTCGATAACCGATAAACCTATATTTTTTAAGGAAACCAAGCCAACCCTAATGCCGTCGCGTTCCGTTTTATAATAAGCGTGTGAAAGATTGATATCAGGTGGGTAAACTGGCGTACCGATTGATTTAAGATAGCGTAAATATTTAGTTATTTCTTCACTCTTATCGATACGGTTGTTTAAGATTGAAGTTAAAAACTGGTTAGGGTAATATTTTTTAAGATAAGCCGTTTGATACGCTAAAACAGCGTACGCCGCAGCGTGCGATTTATTAAAAGCATACCTTGCAAAAGGCTTAATGTTATCGTAAATTTTAATAGCGATTTCTTCTGGAACGCCACGCTTAATAGCCCCTTCTACGGGTTGTCCCGTTACCACGTTAGTACCGCCGTATACGAATATACTTTTTTGTGCTTCAATAACGTCGACTTTTTTCTTACTCATTGCACGGCGAACTTCGTCAGCGTGCCCTAAGGTAAATCCACCTAAACTTTGGCAAATCTGCATAACTTGTTCTTGGTAAACTAAAACGCCGTAACTATTTTTCAAGATAGGTTCAAGCATATCGTGGTCGTAAACTACTTCGTTAGGATTATGTTTGTTTTTAATATACTGTGGAATAGAATCCATAGGACCAGGACGATAAAGCGAAATACCTGCGATAATATCTTCAAAAGTAGTAGGTTTAAGTTCACGCATAAACTTTTTCATACCAGGACTTTCAAGTTGGAATACTGCGTCCGTTTCGCCAGAGCCGATAAGTTCGTAAGCGCCTTCGTCTTCATAGCCTATTTCGTGGAAGTCAATATCAATCCCGAAATCTTCTTTAACGTAGTTGCAAGCATACTGCACGTCGGTAAGCGTACGAAGACCTAAAAAGTCCATTTTAAGCATACCGATAGATTCAACCTCAATCATATCGAACTGAGTCGTGATATCGTCGCCGTTTCGTTGAAGTGGCACGTTTTCCATAATAGGCTGTTCACAAATAACTACGCCGGCAGCGTGCATTGAAGTATTTCTTGGCAAACCCTCTACCTTAATAGCCATATCGATAATCTTTTTTAAGGTAGGCTCGTTTTCGTAAAGTTCAATTAGGTCTGGAACGCCAACGTTAACGCCGTCTTTTGTAAGTTTTTTACCTAACGATTGCTCAATAGTCGATTTACCGTCCATAAGTTTAGTAATTTTATCACTATCGCTATACGGAAGATTATAAACTCTTGCAACGTCTTTAATAGCCGCTTTTGATGCAAGCGTACCAAAGGTAACGATTTGCGCTACTCTATCAGAACCATATTTTTTTCTAACGTATTCAACTACTTCGCCACGTCTTGCGTCGGAAATGTCAACGTCAAAGTCGGGCATACTAACTCTTTCACGATTTAAAAATCTTTCAAAAAGCAAGTTGTATTTAAGTGGTTCAACGTCGGTAATACCAATAACATACGCGACGATACTGCCTACGCCCGAGCCACGCCCAGCGCCAACAGGAATACCAACTGAACGCGCGTAGTTAATAAAGTCCCAAACGATAAGATAATAATCGCAAAAGCCCATTGAACTAATTACGTCAAACTCATAGTCAAAGCGTTCTCGAATTTCAGGTGTAATTTCTTTATATCTTCTTTTAAGCCCCTCTTCACCGAGTTTTTTAAGGTAATCGTACGGCGAACTACCGTCGTCAGGATGGTATTTAGGAATAAGCGCAAGGTCTTTTTTAGGCGTACCCCTTTCGTCAAGCGTGAAAACTTCTTCCTCAATTTTTTCGGCTATTTTAACGGTATTTTCAATCGCTTCTGGAAGATAAGAAAATAATTCTTTCATCTCTTCTGGGCTTTTAAGATAACTCTCGCTCGTTTCCATACGAAGTCTATCAGGGTTATCAAGCGTGGTCTTCATACTAATACACATAACCACGTCTTGCATTTCAGCGTCATCGCGTTCCATATAGTGAACGTCATTAGTAGCAACGAGTGGAATGCCCGTTTCTTTTGAAAGTTTAACTAAATACGGATTAATCCTAATTTGTTCTTCAATGCCGTGGTCTTGAATTTCAAGATAAAAGTCGTCGCCGTAAATGCGTTTTAAATAAAGCGCCGTTTCTAAAGCGCCTTCGTAATCGTTTTGGACTAATCTTTTAGAAACGCGCCCTGCTAAACAACCTGATAAACAAATGAGCCCTTCGCTATATTTTTCAAGAGTTTTATAGTCGATACGTGGTTTATAGTGAAACCCGTCAACGTAAGCAATAGAATCAAGTTTTACTAAATTTTTATAACCCTTTTTATTTTTGCAAAGCAAAATAAGGTGGTCGTAATTAGGCTTGCCTGCTTTAACGGTATAATCGTCGCAAACGTACATTTCGCAACCGATAATATATTTAATGCCTGCCTTTTTTGCTTCTTCTGCAAAGTAAAGCGAACCGAACATATTTCCGTGGTCGGTTATTGCAACGGTATCCATCCCCTTTTCTTTAAGCGCAGGAAAAAGTTTATCAATACGCGTTGCGCCGTCTAAAAGACTATATTCAGTATGCAAATGAAGGTGTACAAAATCTGACATTTTTATCCTCTTTCGTCTATCTTGGCGCGTTTTTAGCGATAACGGTTAGTTGAAACGCGACCAAAATTTAATTTAATTAGAAAATTATTTTAATTCTTCGGCAATAGATAAAATTTTGCGAAGTCTATGATTTAAGCAACTTTTAGTAATAGAAAGCCTTTGGGCAAGTTCACTTAAAGTGTCTTCGAAATACTCTTTTTTATATTCAGCCGTTTTGATTAAATCGTCGCTTAACGCTGAAAGCCCAATGGTTGACTCTATAATTTCAATAGCGTAAAGGTATTTTTCGTTAGCGATAATTTGCTTGTTAACGTTTGCTAAATCGCAATTTTTTTGACGGTTTATATTGTTAGATAACTGCTTAACAATCATAGTATCGGTTATTTTAAGCACCGATTTCGGCACGTTAATAAGCGCTAAAAAGTCCTTAATTTCTTCGGCACTTTTTAGATACACGACCGTTTGCTTTTTTCGTGAAATAGTCTTAGCAAAAAGATTATTACTTGCTAAATGCCCTGCAAATTCCCCTGCTGGAACTTTATGCGAAAACACTACTTCTAAGTGATAACCCGTCGCCGTTTTTTCATTTTCGTTAGGTAAGGTAACTTGTCCCCCACCGACGAACATACCCTTAATAAACGAACGAACGCAACATTGTTTCGATAAAAGTTCTTTATTACTTTTAAGTCTTAAAGCAAATCCTTCTTCGCCGTCGGTATCGTCTTTAGTTAAAATACCAAGGTCGAACAAAATATCAATGGCGTTTTGTCCAAACGCCTCTATCACTAACCTATCTTTTTTATTTAGTTTGTCTGTATAAGAATAGGTGTTAAAATTGCTAAAAGAATACAACTCTTTAACGAGCCTTAAAGCGTAACCGACAGCGTTTTCGATATCGGTTTCGCACATAAAACCGTATTCGCCGTCGTTTTCAATAATAGACCCACTTGAACGAATAAATCCTGCTAAAAAAGCCTTTTTACAACACTTGCCCGAAACGCCTTTTTCTATAATCTCATTTTTAACAAAACCGGAAAAATTCATACTAACGCCCTGCCTTGTTTTTAAATTCATTAAATCTAAACGACGGAAGTTTCCCGTCAGCGTTCACAATTTTATCAAGGGGTATACCAACCCTTTTAATTTGCTCTAAAACAAGCGCAGTATCGCCTATTCGTGAAGTTGAGTGCGCGTCGGAATTGATTATAAAATTAACGCCAGTATTGCTAACAGCAAAAAGTTCTTCGTCAGTTAAGTGTACTTTTTTAGAATTAAGTTCAATAAAGGTGCCATAATCTGATGCAACTTTCGCAACTTCAACAGCGTCGGCAAAACACCTAAAGTTTATATGCGTAATTACGTCAACAGGGTTATTTTTTATTACGTTTATAAAAGTTTTCGTGTTTTCTTTTATTAGATTTTCCGACGGTTTTTTGTTAGATAAATCGGTAAAATAGTTAGGCAAAAAGAGTTTAAAAACCGTTTTCGGCTTATATAAAACGAACTGATGAATACCTGCTAAAAACAGGTCGAACTTATCGTATAATTTTTCAGTTAAATCGCATTTACCGTCAGTTGAAACGATATTAGATTCAATCCCAACTAAAACTTTAACGCCCGTTTCTTTGGTGGCAAAATTAGCGTCGCTAATATACGACGGCATTTTTCTTTTCCTAAGCCCAAACGCAGGGTGTGCAAAACCGTGGTCGCAAATGCCGATTTCTTTTAGATTTAACTCTTTTGCTTTTAAAGCGTTTTCTAAAATCGTGCCTTTGCCGTGGCTGTATTTAGTATGAGTGTGGTAATCCCCCGTAATAATCATCAAATTCTCCCAGAAATCGTATTTCTTCAAGTAATTGTACGCCGAATTTTTCATAAACGGCAGTTTTTGCAACGCTAATTAGCGAAACTATATCGCGTGATTTAGCAGAATTATAATTTATAATAAAGTTGGCGTGTTTTTCGGAAATTTTAGCACCACCAACAGTAAACCCTTTAAACCCAGCTTTTTCAATTAACCTACCGGCGTAATCGCCGTCGGGATTTTTAAAAATACTACCAGCCGAAAACCCCTTAGGCTGAGCCACCCTACGATTTATGTAAGAAAATATCTTATTTTTAATGAAATATTCCCCAGCAGGTTTAAGTTTAACAACGCCCGATAATAAAAAATCGTCCTTTTTTAGAAAGGTTTGCCTATAACCGACGGCTGAAAAATCGGGTTCAATATCAGTAACGACACCGTCTCTTAAAACGGTAACGGAAGTTAAATAGGAACAAAAATTTTCGTTAAACGCCCCTGCCCCAACGGCAACTAACCCACCGATAGTTGCAGGAATACCTGCTAAAAATTCAAGACCTGTTAAATTTTCCTTAACGCAAAAATGAAGCAATGCCGATACTTTTGCGCCACACTCAAAATAAACGGAATTTTTGTTTATTAAGTTTATACGGTCAAGCCGATTAACCGAAATGACCGTACCTTTATAGCCGTTATCGGAAACTAAAATATTACTTCCTGCCCCTAAAATAAAAACGGGCGCTTGCTTTTTTGCCGTTTTGTATGCCGTTATTGCAGATGCAAGAGAATACGGCTCAACAAAAACTTCGCTTGTGCCACCGATTTTAAAAGTAGTCAAATCTTTAAGGGGTCTATGAAAAATAACTTCGCCACCGTTAAAGTTATTAAACGCGTCAATCAATGCTTGCTCCTTTTATTTTACTATACCTTGATAAAATTATCAAGGTAAATAAGCATATTTTTAATTTTAATTTCAAGTTCGTTTTTAGATAAATTATCGTTAAAAGCCGACTTAATTTTTTGATACCCACTTTTACCCGTAAATGCTGAAAGCGTGTATTTAACGGTTTTATTTTGGCTTTGATAAAACTCATCTTCACCGTCAACTAAAATATAGGGGCTAAAAAGTTTAATATCTTTAAGCGATTTTTGAACGTTATCGGAAAGCAGTAAATCGATAAATTTTTGAGAATAAATATTTTTATTTTTATCGGTTGAAAAAACGGCGATATACTGAAATAGGTCGGTAAACCCACTTAAAAACACGACCTTAAAATTACCGTCGTAATTAGAAAGCCTAACTAAATCGCGAATAGTTCCAACCATTGCTTTTTTGTTAGAAGTTAAAAAAGCGTGGTATGCGTCTATCGGCGTTTTTACTTGCGCGCCAAAAAAATCAAAGCCAGAAGTAAATAGAGCAAGGCGCGCCAAAGTGTAATCGCCCTCAGAAATAATTATATCGTCATCAGTTAAATCTTTTTCGCTAAACCCCTCTTTAATTATTAAAAAATACCCACTTTTCGCCCACGGCACAGCGTACTGAACACTGCCAATTTTGCCTGCCGAAAAAGTTTTAGATACGTTGTCAAGCTCCTTAAAACCATCCAAATCCATACCACAAGAAAATGAAATCATATCGGGTTTTTGCCCGTTTTTAATATCGGTGATAACCCCCTCAGGCGTTCTAATAGCAACGCTAACTAAAATATTAGGGTAATTTTTTTCAA
>JAGCMG010000124.1 GCA_017646555.1 Clostridia bacterium
ACCTGATAAGGTAATTCAGATATAATTAAACTTTGCTTGTCTCCACTTTCTTTTTCAACGGTTACTCTTGCTTTAAGCTTTATCTTTCCTCTTCCCGACTTATATGCTTCAGTAAGCTCTTCGCTCTTTATTATAAACCCTCCCGTTGGGAAATCAGGCGCAGGAATATATTTGATCATTTCTTTAAGTGAAATTTTTGGGTTATCTATATACGCTATAGTTCCATTTATAACCTCGCCAAGGTTATGCGTAGGTATATTAGTGGCAAGTCCAACTGCTATTCCCGTTGCACCGTTTACTAGTAAATTAGGATATCTACCTGGTAAAGTATCAGGTTCTGTCATAGAGTCGTCAAAGTTAAGACTAAAATTAACGGTATCTTTTTCAATATCTTTTAATAGCTCTAATGATAATGCCGAAAGTCTAGCTTCAGTATACCTATACGCTGCGGCAGAGTCTCCGTCAATCGTACCAAAGTTTCCGTGCCCGTCAATAAGTGGCAGACGCATATTAAAATCCTGTGCCATATGAACAAGCGCGCCGTAAACCGAGCTGTCGCCGTGTGGATGATATTTACCTAAACAATCACCTACAATCTTTGCACATTTCTTATGTGGTTTATCTGGCGTTAAACCCATTTCGTACATAGCGTATAACATTCTGCGCTGTACCGGTTTAAGCCCGTCCTCTACTCTAGGAAGTGCCCTATCTAATATTACGTCTTCAGCATAGGCAATCATAGAATTCTTTAGAATATCGTCTAATGAACTAAAAATTATATTCTTTTCGTTTTCCATACTTTCTCCTTACACCGTTAGCGCTTTATTTTTACGAAATTGTCTTGCTTGTTAAAATCGGTATTCTCAAAAATATACCTTTTTCTCTGTTCTACTTCGTCGCCCATTAATACAGTTATAAGCTTATCTGCTTCTGCGGCATCGTCAATCGTTACCTGCATTAGTGAACGTGTTTCAGGGTTCATAGTCGTTTCCCAAAGTTGTGCTGGGTCCATTTCACCTAAACCTTTATACCTTTGTATTGAATAACCCTTGCCAACTTTTTCTATCTTCTTCGCAAGTTCGTTATCGTCGTATGCGTATTCTTCTACGTTACCTTTATAAACCTTATAAAGCGGTGGCATACCAATATACACGTGTCCCTCACTCACGAGTTCTCGCATATATCTAAAAAAGAAAGTCAAAAGTATTGCCCTAATATGACTTCCGTCAACGTCGGCATCTGATAAAATTATTACTTTATTATATTTTAACGATTCAATATCAAACTCTGACGCAATACCCGTGCCTAGCGCACTAATTATAGTACGAATTTCTTCGTTTAAAAGTATTTGGTCTAATTTTTTCTTTTCAACGTTAATTGGTTTACCACGAAGTGGTAAAATAGCCTGAAATTGACGCATTCTTGCCTGCTTTGCGCTTCCACCTGCAGAATCACCCTCAACGATAAACAACTCGTTAAGCTCGGCTTTTCTGCCAGAACATCCTGCTAACTTTCCTACCAAATTTTGTGATTCTATACTTTTAGAAGCTCTTGCAATTTCTTTAGCTTTTTTCGCTGCAAGCCTAGTTTTAGCTGCGCCAAGAGCTTTATCAATAATACTGTCAAAAACTTTTGCAAGTTTTTTATTTTTAGTTAGCTCGTCTATTTCGTTCACGGTAACGTATTCTACGGCTGGACGAGCTTCTGGATTGCCAAGCTTTGTTTTTGTCTGTCCCTCAAACTGAACGTTTTGCATTTTTATTGAGAGTATTGCAGTAAGCCCTTCCTTAAAGTCGTCGCCAATTAAATTGTCGTCTTTATCCTTTAATATATTTCTGCGCCTTGCATACTCGTTAAATATTCTCGTCAGTCCCGACCTAAAACCCGTTTCGTGCATGCCTCCTTCTGCCGTTGGAATATTATTTACGTAAGAGTAAACGCTATCCACGTACGCGTCCGTATGCTGTATCGCCATTTCTACCGTTATATTATCTCTTACTGCACACGCATAAATAGGCTGGCTGTAAAGCGTAGTTTTGCCTTCATTTAAATATTTAACAAAATCTACTACGCCACCTTCATATTTATACACCCTATGAAAATCGGTATGTTCATCATAAAAATCAATCTCTACACCCTTATTTAAGAACGCAAGTTCTTTTAACCTTTTAAGTATAGTTTCCGTAGAGAAAGTTACCGTTTCAAAAACGGTTTTATCTGGCTTAAATTGAATAAACGTACCTTTTTTACTAGTTTTTACCTTTGTATCCTTAAGTGGTGCTTTTGGAACACCTGATTTAACCTTTCCAGTCTTTTCGTCAAGATAGCTAGAAAATTCCATCTCATAAACGGTATTCTTAAAAACTTTAACCTTAAGCCACTCTGAAAGCGCGTTAGTAACCGATGCACCAACACCGTGAAGTCCACCTGAATAATTATAGTTATCACTATCAAACTTACCTCCGGCGTGAAGCTGTGTAAAAACAACTTGCACTCCCGAAACTCCTGCTTTAGAGTGTATATCGGTAGGTATTCCCCTACCGTTATCTTCAACGGACGCACTTCCGTCCTTATATAATCTTACCCAAATTTTATTAGCAAAACCATTAG
>JAGCMG010000125.1 GCA_017646555.1 Clostridia bacterium
TGTAACAACTCTCTTGCTTTACTGAGTGCGTTTTCGATAATTTCTTTTACTTCTGCATCAATGAGTGCTGCCGTTTGTTCACTATAAGTTACGTGTGACGCCATATCTCTACCGATAAATACTTCTCTATCAGAACCTAACGCTACTGGGCCAAGTTTTTCGCTCATACCCCACTCTGTAACCATTGCGCGCGCACGTTTAGTGATTGCTTGAATATCGCCCGATGCGCCTGCTGACACGTCTTTAATAATAAGTTCTTCTGCTACTCTACCACCAAGCGTCATTACGATATCGTCTAAAAGTTTATTTTTAGTGATATGCGTATCGTCGTTATCAGGTCTTGTCATTGTATAGCCAGCCGCTTGACCACGTGGGATTATTGAAACTTCTTGAACAGGGTCGCAGTTTGGTAAAAGTTTTGCTAAAATTGCGTGGCCTGCTTCGTGATATGCCGTTATACGCTTATCGGTTTCAGTAACTAAACGGCTCTTCTTTTGTGGCCCGATTAATACTTTATTTATACCTTCGTAAAGGTCTTTATTCGTTATAACTTTTCTATTCGCTCTTGCTGCTAAAATTGCCGCTTCGTTAAGAAGATTTTCAAGGTCGGCACCCGAAAAACCACTGGTCATACGCGCTACGATTTTAAGGTTTACGTTATCAGCAAGTGGTTTATTGCGCGCGTGCACTTTTAATATTGCTTCACGACCTTTAACGTCAGGTGTATGAACGTAGATTTGTCTATCGAATCTACCCGGTCTTAAAAGCGCTGGGTCTAAAATATCGGCACGGTTGGTTGCCGCCATTATGATTATACCGTCGTTTTTATCAAAGCCGTCCATTTCAACTAAAAGTTGGTTAAGCGTTTGTTCCTTTTCGTCGTTGCCACCGCCTAAACCTGTACCTCTTTGACGACCAACTGCGTCGATTTCGTCAATAAATACGATACACGGCATAGTCTTTTTCGCCACGTCGAATAAATCTCTTACCCTTGATGCGCCAACGCCGACGAACATTTCAACGAAGTCCGAACCACTGATTGAATAAAAAGGTACGCCTGCTTCACCTGCAACGGCTTTTGCGAATAAGGTTTTACCCGTGCCCGGAGGGCCTACTAATAATACGCCTTTTGGTACTCTTGCGCCGATTTCTTGGAATTTTTTAGGAAATTTAAGGAAATCAACGATTTCTTTTAATTCTTCTTTTTCTTCTTCTGCACCAGCAACGTCAGTAAAACGAGTTTTTACGTTGGTGTTTAATTTTGCGTTAGTTTTTGCAAAGTTAAGTGCGCCTTTCGTTCCACCACCGCTGGCTTTTAGGAACAAGAACACAACGAGTATACCCACAGCCATCATAATAATTGGGAAGATATAAGACCACGCAGCACCAGCGTTCGGGTCGGTATATGAGTATGAAATTTGTGCTTTATCAAGTGCGTCTTCAATCGCACCAACTGAATCAGTTGCGCGCGAATAGTAACTAACGCAGGTTAGCGTTTCGGTATTTTTTCCGTAAACGGCGTTATGCGTATATACGATTTTATAGGTTATAGCGTAATTTTCAAACTCAACTTCACTAACCGTTACGGCTGTTACGTTACTGGTTTTAAAGTGCTTTTCAAAGTATTTAATATAGTCAATTCCATCGTTGTCGGCATCTTCGCCACCGATTTCTGAAATTAAACCTTTAAAAGTAGAGAATTCAACTTCCGTTTGATTGTTGCCAGCGATAAACGAAACGATGGCAATTACGGCTATAATTGCTAAAATGATTATGAAAATCACTTTTGAATTTGATTTTTTCATTAAAAATACTCCTTATGATAAGCAAAACGATTAGATAATTAAAGATTCGCTTTGTTTTGTTAAATATGATGGTTAAATAATTTTTGCACTCAAATTTATTATTTGCAATAGCGCGCTTATTATATCTTATTATATATATAATATAGAAATATGCGAAAAAAATCAAGTAAATTCGTAATTTTTTTAATATTGACAATTTTAGTTTTTACTTTTTCAACAATTTTTATCTGTTTTTATAATCAAAATACGTTAATAAATATGTTAAAAAGTAATTTCTACTATCAGTTTACCTAAAATTATCGATAAAATAATGGTTGAATTTCATTTAACCGTATTTGTCAAAATAATACCATAATTTTTAACGGTATCGCGAAAGTTGACCATAATAAATATGTTAAAAAGTAACTAATAAATTATTTACAAAATTTTTCTAAATTTTTAGTGTTGTTTTAGGCAAATTATAATAAACCCTTAAAAAATTGATGTTTTTATAGGTTTTTACTTGTAAAATCCATAAAAATATAAGTGATTTTAGTCTAATTATAAAATACCGTCAAAAATTTAAGTAAATCTAATAAAAACAGTTAAAATTATCAAAATGCTCTAAAACTTTAACCGTTTTGCCCCTAATTATAGTTTTACGATGGTTTTGGTAACGAACTTAAGGTCATTTATATATTTTTATAGTTTAACTGCAGTTTTTAATACTTTTTACGCTATAATTGCATTTTAATAAAAATCCCCAGTTTTTTAATGATAACGTTGCTTTTATTTACACTAACCTAACTAATATTTATTTTTTACAAAACTTAATAACGCCTGCATCCTATTTTGGTATTATTATCAAAAACTGCAATTTTACTCTTTAACGTATGATGGCGGTATTAA
>JAGCMG010000126.1 GCA_017646555.1 Clostridia bacterium
ATATTCGGTAAGTTTTTTTATTAATTTGCTTTCAAACTTATCGCGAAGATTTTTTATCTTTTCAGCGTTTTCTAAATATCCGTCGCTTGCTTTTTTTAGCGCAAGCGCCATACCTAAAACACCTGCCACGTTAGTCGTCCCACCACGCTTTTCGCGTTCTTGATGGCCACCTATTATATAGCCGTTAAGTTTTACGCCGTTTTTGCAATAAAGCGCGCCGACACCTTTAGGTCCGTAAAACTTGTGTGAAGATATTACCACCATATCGGCGTCAATTTCTTTAACGTCAATCTTCATAACGCCAACGGCTTGAACGGCGTCAGTTAAAAATAACGCGCCTACGCTATGCGCTATTTTTGCAATTTGCTTAATCGGCGAAAGCGTGCCAAGTTCGTTATTCGCCGTCATTGCTATAACTAAACCTACGCTATCGTCTATCGCTTTTTCTAAATAATTTAAGTGTATATTGCCACTACTATCAACCGGTATAAATTCTACGATAACGCCATTTTCACTAAGCGCGCTTAAAGTCGATAAAACGGCTGGGTGCTCGATAGGTAAACTTAAAATTTTATTCTTTTTGCCGTTAAACGCCTTAACTGCTGAATTGATTGCCCAGTTATCGCCTTCCGTCCCACCCGAAGTAAAATAAATTTCGCTCGGTTTAGCGTTTAACACTTGGGCAACGGTATCGCGCGCAAAATCCACGGCTTGCATAGCCTTTCTACCAAAAGTATGCACGCTGTTAGGGTTGCCGAAATCTTCCGTCATATACGGCACTATTTTATTTAAAACTTCACGGTCCAACGGTGTGGTTGCCGAATGGTCAAGATAAATCTTTTGCATAAATTTTCCCTTTTTTAAATTGTATAATATTTTTAAAAATTAGTCAATACATTTATCTTGATTACCCTATTTTCTAATTGATTTTACTTATTTCTTCCTCTTTTTTGAAAAACGCAAACGCTGTATCTTTACTATTTATCAGCATTGATAATCTACTAATTTCACTTTTTAAAAAGGCGTTTTCTTTTTTTAGTTCGCTATTTTCTGCTTTGACTTTTTTCGCTATTCTCTCAATTAGCGCGTTTATTTCGTCTTTAACTTTATTCACCCCGTACTCGATAGGCGCGCCCGTTTTAGAAAAAATAGGGATTTTAACACCACACTCTTTTTCTATTTCCGTTTTTATATCACCTATTAAACTTTCGTTATTTTTTAATACTGCGCGATATTTATTTTGATATCTTAACGCCGTTTTGCCGTCGCCGTTAGCAATTTTATAAACGGCACTACGCGTTGAACGGGTATTTAACCTTTCAAGCATAATTTTTTTAATAAGTGCCCGCTCGTTTTCCTTGGTGAACTTATCTGCCTTATTAGTCTTAAATTCCACGCCATTTAAGTACTTGTTTTTAAAATCGGTATCGGTTTCGGCGCGCTTTGAAATAGCGTAATAAAGGTTTCTTATCGTGCCTGCCGATTTGTTTTCTTTTAACGCAAATTCTCTAAATACTGCCGTTAAATTTTTGTTTTTGCTTGTTTTTATATGTTCGATAAGTTTTATCATAAGTTCGTCGTCATAGCCGTAAATTAAGTTCATTTTTGTTCTCCTTTATTTTCGTTACTTTACTTATTGACATTAAAAAATGCTTTTATACATATATTTATAAAGATGTATATAAATTCGGAAAAAAATTCTATAATATGCACCGATAAAAAGCAACTCGTTTCCACGGGCGAAAACTTGTTTTTTGACGCGCCGTTATTCATCAATATTTTTTACCCCGACGGCTCTTTATGTGATAGCGCCGTTAAATGCGAAAACGGGTATATTCGCGCAAAGAATACTGCGTTTATCGACCTAAAAAAAGACGCGCTTTTATGCTTTTTTAAGCGTAATATTTTTGCTGGCTTTAAACTTTTAGCGCAAAGTTTTACCGATATTAAAGTTAGCGTTTATATCGATAACGGATTAAAAGTTTTAATTGATACTAATAAGGAAAGTGAAATTTTTTGCTATAATTTTTTAGAAAGTAACGCTAAAATTCACACCGAATATATAAGTAATTTCGCCGTCGTTTTTATCTATTTTAGTGTGGCTAAAAAGTTAGCTGTTTTTATGGTAAAAGATATAATCGAAGAAATTTTATTTACCGATTGCGTAAACTTTTCGTTAAATAACACGCTGACCGTTATTGAGCATTTTAAAGATATCGGCTTACATAAACGCGTGACGGAATACTTTTTTAAGGGCGATAGGCTAATAGTAAAAGGGCAAAAAGTTAGCGCGACTTTAGACGAATACCCCTTTAATCTTAAAAGCAAACTTTTGCCGATTGCCTTTTTAGAAGAATTTTTAATAGGTGGCGATTTTGAGTTCTTTTTATCAAGCGAGTTAAAAGAAAAAACCCACCTTTTAAGTGGGTATTTAGGTTGTTTTAACGCCGTTATGCCGTCGCCTTTTAACACCGACGAAATAGGGCTTATTTATAAAAGTGAAGATAACGGTTTTGACTACACGGTTAAATATATATCGTTTGATATTACCGACGGAAAAATAACTAACTTTAATCTAAGCGATTAAAAATATTCAAACAAAAAAGCCACTTAAAAAAGTGGCTTTTAATTTTAATTATTTAATTAGTCGTCAATTACGATTGAAGAAATAACTACTCTGTATTCGTACTTAGGAAGAGTAATAGTATTTTCAGAATACTTGGCAAGAGTTTTCCCTTCAACCTTATCGTCAGAAGTAGGTGAGTAAACTTTTGTCCAAAGTTTTTCATCCGTTTCAGAATTGTTATCATCTTCTAAAGTATCGTAATTATAGTAAGTTGCGCCGTCACGAACTTCTACCTTATCAGCGTAATCATCAGAATTTAAGATGACTTTTACAAATTCGCCGTCACCATCGATATAGTAGAAAATGTGATAAGATTCGGTATTGTCAAGGTCGGTCCAGTTAACCAACTTGTTTTCAGCACTTGATGAGTTAGCAACTCTCTTGAAAGATGCAAGACTATCACTACTTAAAACGCCCACTACTGCAACGGTAGTACCACCGTTAATATTATCAATGAACGCAGTACCGTTAAGGGTTGACATAAGGTTTGACATTGAAGAAGTTTCATGCCCACCGTTTTTAAAGTCTTCATTAGCATCCCACCATCTAAACGCACAAATGTTACCAACGGTATCTCTTAAATCAGAACCACTTACACCACCGAGTGGGTATTCGACTTTAATATAGTCAATAGCGATAGGATTTTCAATAAAATTGCCGTTAGCGTCATACTTATATTCACCAACAAGCGCCGTTGATTGACCACCTACCGTAAAGTGATAATACGGTGCGTTGGTGTAATAGCCTTTTTTAGCAAGGTTGATAAACTGCTCGGTTGATTCAGGTGCTAAATGACGATAGAAAGTGTAATCTAAAGTAACCGTTTCAACTGCTTTATCTGGGTTGTAAATTTGAACCTTTATTTTAACGCTTACTAAATCTTCCCCACAAGCCGTCATTGAAAAACAGCAAATAACTGAAAGAACTAAAAGCATTATTACGGAAATAATTTTTTTCATATATACTCCTACTTATAAAATATCATTTTATACCTACTTATTTTACTAAAAATATTTGAACTTGTCAACGCTTATTTTTAATTATTGCAACATTAGATTGCATTTATAAGATTTTTTTGTCAATATTGACGCTTTTTTAATTAAAAAATTAAAGGAAGCCTTTATTAGACTTCCTTTTTTTGCTACGCTTTGTAGTAGTAATAAGTGTTATAATCGGTAAAGTTCTTGTAATACGATAAGGTGCTACCCCCCGTGTAATTGCTTGAAGTCGTATAATACCAACCACTATAATTAATGTTGATAGATACTGAGTTCATAGCCGTACACTTATAGAAACTTGCTTTACCGATTTTTGTTACGCTTGCTGGAATATTAACGCTCGTTAATTTTGAACAGTAACTAAAAACGTAATCGTCTAAAGTTTCTAATCCTACGTTTATCGTTACGGTTTTTAAACTTGAACAAGAATAGAACGCGCGATTATTGACGGTTTTTACCGTTGAACTAAAGGTAATCGAAACGATATTTGAATTACAATAGAACGCTCTCGTGCCAATTTTAGTTATACCGCTCGGTAAAACTAAATTTGTTGCCGTTCCTGAATAACCAATTAAAATAACTTCTTGTCCGTGAGTTATCGTAAGGAAACCGTTTGCGTCCGTCACGATTTTTGACTCTGTATAATCGCTTTCGTTATTAGAAACTACCGACGCGTAATACGCTATATACCCGTTATCGCTTGAGCCTTCAACGAAAGTTAAATTAGATTTATTTATAACTTCAGATAATTTGTTGCAACCTTCAAAAGCCGAACTACCTATATTATTTACGCCCGTTCCTACGATAACCGTTCTTAACTCAACACAATCGCTGAAAGCGTAACTACCTATTTCAGTAATGCTATTTGGAATAGAAATTTCATTAAATCTACAATAAGAAAACGCTTTATACCCTATGTTTTTTACGCTGTTTGGAATAGTTAATTTAGTAACTACAGCCTTAAATCCCGAACCATTATAGAACGCATAGTTATTGATTTTGGTAATACCGGTTGGCAAAGTGAGTTCGGTTAAAACGCCGTTATATTCAACTAAAATAACTTCGTTATCAAGTCTAATTATAACGAATTCGTCTTCAATAGAAACTTTTGACACATAGTTATCGTCTTTATTAGATATTGTAAGCGCGTTTTCACCTAAATAACCGTTTGCGCCGTTTGCACCGCTTTCTTTAGTTATTACTAAATTCGATTTATTGATAATTTCAACAAGACGATAGCAAAGACAAAATGCATCTTCGCCAATTTCCGTTACGTTCTTGCCAAGCGTTAAGGTCGCTATGCTTTCACAAGTAAGGAAAGCGTTTTCGCCAATTTTCGTTACCCCGTCGCCGATAATAACTTCGGTTAAAGCATAACAGTTATCAAACGCGTTGTCACAAATTTCAGTTACGCTATTAGAAATGACTACTTTTTGAAGTTTTTTAATCGCTTCCTTATTACAGAATAAGAAGTGATTACCAATCTTAGTTATATCGTCAGGAACTATTAATTCCGTCATAGGTTTATTAAGCGCGAAAAGAATTTTATCGTTACCACTTGTTATCGTCATAAGACCGTTACTATCAGTGACGATAGCCGATGGACAATATTCGTTAGTATTTACAATCCTATGCGCGTATTCCCCTAAATAACCGTATTGACCGTTTTCACCCGTCGTTTTTGTTATTTCAAAGTGCGAAGAATAATTGATTACTTCAACAAGTCGATAGCAATCTCTAAACGCATCAGAATAAATATTTTCTACACTTGCAGGTATTTCTATCGAAATTAAATTGTGGCAATATTGAAATGCCCCACTGCCTATGGTTTTTATCGTGCTTGGTAAATGAACTTTCGTTAACTTTTCTTTGTACGAAAAACCTCCACCAGTAATGATAGTTACAGGCGCGCCTTGATAGGTTGACGCTATAAAAATTTCACTATCTTCACAATCGTCGATTTGAACGGAAACGTTTTGGTCATCAAACTTTATATACCATAAACCTTTGGTTTGATATTCGTTACAGTCTTTACAAATACCTTCAACGAAATTATGATAAGGGCTAACGTCCCCAATAGAGAACGGTTCCGTACCCTTTTCCCCACACACGCAAGAGAAATAATACATTTCAGCGTGTTGACAAGTTGCTTTTTCTATTAAATATTTTTCGTCGGTGTTTCTTTGGTCAAAATGGTGGTCGTCAAAATCACCCCAAGCCGTGTTACAATCTAAACAAGTTGCTTTTTGAACGCAAGTCGCTACACCCCCGTTACAATCTTCTATTTCAAAGTGTTCGGCGCTGTTTTTACATACTCTTTTATGAGTATCGTCCCCTTGCGAAACCCACGCATTATAATCGTGCGTTAAACTTAAATCACCGCTTTCAAAGGTTAAAGTGCCTTTTTCACCACAAGTACAAGTGTAATAATAGGTCGCTTTACTTACGCAAGTTGCGCTTGTCGCTTTGTTTTCTTCACTATCAACGGCTTGGTCGAATACGCACGTATGACCGGTATCACCACCAGTGTTACCACTATCACCACCCGCATTATCACCGTTGTTATCGCCCGAGTTGTTGCCTGAGTTATCGCCGTTATCATCATCTACGTCGCCTGATGAAGTTCCACCGTTTGTGGTCGGTGGGGTTTCATCATCATCACAAGCAATAAAAAAACATAATGATAAGCAAATGATAAGTACAAGTGAAAGTAAAACTAAAATCTTTCTTTTCATTACTTTTCCCCTCAAATTTTATACTCTTATTATAATATAGTTAAACGGTTATTGTCAATTTATAATGCTAACAAAAAAATCGCTAAAAATTCGCTTAAACACGCCACGGTTTAATAAAAGCGGACCGTTTTTACGCTATACGGTATGATGAAAGTGCACCACGATTAGATATAAAAGCAAAATTTAGTATGGTTTAAAAATAAAAAAGGTTGCCGTTAGGCAACCCTTTTTTGTAAACTGAAATTAGTCGATAGCAACTTCTGCGCCAGCAGCTTTTAAAGCTTCAGCAATCTTGTCTGCTTCTTCTTTAGATGCGTTTTCTTTAATTACGCCCTTATCTTCAACAAGTTTCTTTGCTTCAACAAGGCCAAGACCAGTGAATTCTCTAACTGCTTTGATAACAGCAATCTTGTTGCCACCAGCATCTTTAAGAGATACTTTGAATTCAGTCTTTTCTTCTTCAGCTGGAGCAGCTGCTGCTGCAACGCCTGCAACTGCTACTGGAGCTGCTGCGCTTACACCGAATTCTTCTTCGATAGCCTTTACTAAATCGTTTAATTCTACAACTGTCATAGTTTTGATTTCTTCAATCATCTTTGCAATATCTGCCATTTTAATTTTCCTCCGAAATATTTTATAAATTAATTTTTGTTAGCACCAATTAAGCTTGTGCTTCAGCTTTCTTATCTGCAACTGCTTTAATAGCAACTGCAAGACATCTTGTGAAGTTGGATAAAGTACCTGCGAGCATTGAGTAAAGTTCCGGTTTCGACGGAATTGCAGCATACTTCTTAACGCCTGCTTCATCTACGTAAGAGCCACCGATATATGCGCTCTTTGCTTGAATTTTATCAGCATACTTTTTAGATGCTTCCACAACTTGCTTTGATGCATCAGTTTCTTCTTTACCGAAAGCAACAGCAGTTGGGCCGTTTAAGTCGTTATCAAAATCGTTAACGCCAAGACCTGCGAACGCTTTTCTAATAAGGGTGTTTTTGTAAACCTTATATTCGATTTCTGCTTTTCTAAATTCGTTTCTGATTGCCGTATCTTCCGCAACGGTAAGACCTGCAAACTTTACGAGTACAACAGATTTAGCGCCTTGAATCTTTTCGGTAATATCTGCTACGACTTGTTTTTTAAGTTCAACATTTGCCGACACTGTAAATACCTCCTGTGTTTTTCCGAAAAACAAATGGCTTTCGACACGCCAAGGTATCAAAAGCCATAAAATAACTCTATGAGTTTAACTTTTTACCTCGGCTGGAAATTACGGCTTACGCCACCAACTGTCTACGGTGATTTAATTCACGGTAATTGTAACATTGACAAGAAGTTTTGTCAACTGTTTTTACCTTAATTTTAGTAATTATTGTTTTGCAGCAACTTTAACGCCAGGACCCATAGTGCTTGCTACGGTAACACTCTTAATGTATTGACCTTTTGCAGCAGCTGGTTTTGCTTTAACGATTGCTTCAATAAGTGCTTCGTAGTTTTCTACGAGTTTTTCTTTACCAAAAGATTTTTTACCAATTGGGCAGTGAATAATAGCCGTTTTATCAAGTCTATATTCAACCTTACCTGCTTTGGTGTCTTTAACTGCTTTAGCGATATCCATAGTAACGGTACCAGACTTAGGGTTAGGCATTAAACCTTTAGGACCTAAGATTTTACCGATTCTACCAACTACGCCCATCATATCAGGGGTAGTGATGATTACGTCGTAACCAAACCAGTTTTCAGTTTGAATCTTTTGTACCATTTCTTCAGCACCAACGAAATCAGCGCCTGCTTCACGAGCGATATCAGCCTTTTCACCCTTTGCAAGAACTAACACTTTAACGTCTTTACCGGTACCGTTAGGTAATACGATAACGCCTCTTACTTGTTGGTCTGCTTGTTTTGGGTCAACGCCTAAACGAACGTGAAGTTCAACGGTTTCGTCAAACTTTGCTTTAGAAGTGTTTACTACGAGTTCGAGCGCTTCGCTCGCTTCGTATAATTTAGCGCTGTCGATAGTTTTAGCGCTTTCGATATATTTCTTTCCGTGTTTCATTTAAAAATCCTCCTTGTGGTATTAACGAGTAAACTACTCTCCCACCAAATATTCCCGTTAAAACGGATTAGTCGACTACTTGTACACCCATACTTCTTGCGGTGCCTGCAATCATACTTACAGCTGCTTCTAAAGTGGTAGCATTTAAATCAGGCATTTTTTGCTTAGCGATTTCTTCTACTTGTGCTTTAGTGAGCTTTGCTACTTTCGTTTTATTAGGCGCTGCCGATGCGGTTTCAATACCACAAGCCTTCTTAATAAGAACTGCTGCCGGCGGGGTTTTTAATACGAACGTGAATGAACGGTCTTGATAAATGGTCATTACTACTGGAATAATGAGACCTGCTTGATCCTGCGTTTTTGCGTTGAATTCCTTGGTGAAACCAGGAATGTTGATACCGTGAGGACCTAAGGTCGAACCTACCGGAGGACCCGGAGTCGCCTTGCCTGCGGGCAATTGCAATTTAACAATCGCAGTAACTTTCTTTGCCATAGTTTTTTCCTCCATATGTGGTTATAGCGTAACACCCGATTAAAGTTTTTTGGCATTACTCCCACTTATTCTACATACGCGCGCACGCGCTTGTATTTAAATTGATTATTCCGCGTCCGTTTCGGTTTTATTTTCAACCGATTCGGTTACGGGTGCTTGAACGGTTTCTACCGTTACGGCTGGTGCCGTCTTTTTGATTTGAACGTAATCAAGTTCAACTTCCGTCGCTCTACCGAACATTACTACGTTAACCCTTGCTTTTTGCAATTGGTCGTTAAGCGCTAAAATATTACCCGTGAACGATTCAAGTGGACCGGTCATAACCTTAACTTCATCACCAACGACGAAATCAACGTCAACTGCTACTTTAGCAAGCCCTAAACGCATAACTTCATCAGCAGTGAGTGGCATAGGTCTACCTTGTGGGCCTACGAACCCAGTTACGCCCCTTATGTTAGTTATAAGATACCAAAGGTCGTTTGTAAAAATCATCTTTAAAAAGACGTAGCAAGGGAATTTTTTTCTTTCGAAAATCTTTTTCTTGCCGTTAGCCTTTTCTTCCATCGTTTCTTCGGTTGGAATAGATATTTCAAAAATCTTATTTTGCAAGTTATTGTTTTCAATGATTTTTTCAAGGTTAGCCTTAACCATCGTTTCATAACTTGAATAAGTATGAATAACGTACCACTTTGGCTCTTCGGTCTTTATCTCTTCAATAGACATAACTTCCCCTTAATTGCCGGTTATTTTTGTAAGTAATACGGTAAGTGGCCAATCGAATAATGCGATGCATACTAAAAATACAAGAACAACTACGATTACGATACCAGTTTGCTTTAAAACTTTTGGGAAAGTTGGCCAAGAAACTAACTTAAGTTCCGACCACATTTCCTTTATCTTTTTGCCGATTTTAGCAAAAAAGCCTGGCTTTTTATTTTTATTGTTCTTTTTCTTTTCGGTAGCCTTTATTTCTTTCGCTTTCGAATTAGCGCTTAAATCTGCCGTAAGTTTTTTGTTGTCTTCCATTTTATACCCCTTTCGCCTATACGAAATTATACCGCAACTTTATTATTTGCCTTCTTTGTGTACGGTATGTTTTTGGCAGAATTTGCAATACTTTTTGATTTCGATTCTGTCAGGGTCGTTTTTCTTGTTTTTAAATGTGTCATAATTTCTCTGTTTGCATTCGGTACAAATGAGAGTTATCTTGTTTCTTGCGCCCTTC
>JAGCMG010000127.1 GCA_017646555.1 Clostridia bacterium
AAAAACAAAATTTTAGACACAGTTAGACCACCTAAGGAAGTTTTTCAAAGCGACGGATTAAGACTTATGCGCCTTGCTAGATTTAGTGGCGAACTTAATTTCACACCTACCGACGCTGTAAAAAACGGCGCGATGGCTTACGCTGAAAACATCAAAGACATTTCGGGCGAAAGAATTTACGCAGAACTAACGCGTATGCTTGTCAGCGACAAAAAATACACCTATTCCGACCCGCGCGGACATTATACTTCGGTTAAGTTGTTGCACGAAATAGGCGTGCTTAAATATATTTTTCCAGAACTTGTTTTAGGGGAAGGCATGCCACAGCGAAAAGACTTTCACAAATACGACGTTTTAGAACACGGATTTCGCGCACTTTTATACAGCCGTGAAGACGTTAGACTGCCTGCGTTGTTACACGATATCGGCAAACCAGTCGTATTTTTAAGGGACGGAACTTATCATTTCCACGACGAAGAAGGTGTTAAAATTGCGCGTGAAAGATTAGGTGCGTTAAAAGCGCCACGACGCGTTATCGACGATACGTGTTGGCTCATTTTGAACCATATGTACGATTTACGGCTTGATGAAACCGATAAAGACGTGCGTAAATTTATCGTTACGAATTACGGTAGAATAGACGCGTTATTAGCCATTAAAGAAACGGACATAAAAGCAAGTAGCGAAACGCTTGTTCCACTTACGGTAAAAAGGTGGAAAAAATTAATCGACGATATGAAAAAATCGGGCGCACCATTTTCGCTTAAAGAGTTGGCGATTAACGGGTTCGATTTAGAAAAAATCGGCGTTAGGGGAAAGCTTACGGGAATAATTTTGCAAAAACTGTTTTTCATTTCAATAGAAAATCCTAAACTCAACGAACGGGAAACCCTTTTAACTTTGGCAAAAGAGTATTTTGACGAATTAGTGTAAAATTGATATAGCCTTGCGTAATTTAGCGCAGGGCTTTTATTTTTTGGTAAAAATTTATAACGAAAACTTCTTTTTTTATTGAAAACTTTCAAAGTAGACCCAAATTTACAGGCAAAATGAATTTAAAACAAAAAAACGGGGCTATTCGTGTTGACGAAACAATTTTTAGGTGCTATAATAGGTTAGCGTATTGTTTTATAATAAAAGTATAAAATGCGTGCTCGTGCGATAAGCGCAGGGGCGTAAAAAGGTAAAAAACGCGTCTTTTGACGCAACGGGAGTTATTATGATAGGAAAAATTTTGAAGACCATTGTAACGCTCATACTCGGTATGATAATTGGTATAGCGGGCTTTTTCGGCGCTCTTGGGGTAGGTGGTTACTGGACAGTAACTTCACTTTCCGTAGGTCAAATTGTGTCGCCGTTTTTAGGTGACCAAACCGACGAATATTTAAGCGATGATGCGCAAGAAATGAAACTTTTAGAAGCAATTCAATACATTACCGAATTAAAAACTTTCGGTGAGGTTGAGAAGTTCTTGCCAATCGTGAGCAAAACGTTAACCGACGTTTTAGAAGACGAAACAATTTCAAAATTAGTATCAATCGATAGAGATAAATTAGGTGACGTAACGTTAGATAGCCTTACTTCTATGCAAGTTGACGAACTTATGAATTCGTTAACCATAACGGCGACGATTGAAAGCGTGCTTGAAATAACCAAACTTAACCTTGACGATTTAGGGTTTGGTTTTATCACCGACTTATCAATTTATAACGACGTTGATTACGAAAAGGTAAAAGACGATAACGACACCGTTCTTAAAGGCGACGTGGCTTTTGAACGCGCAGGAAACGGTGTTCTTGAAGATTTATACGTAAAATCTGGCAATACATACGTTCCTTATACTCCTAAAGGAAACAAACTTGACCCAGCAAATACGTACTACGTAATAAAAGACGGTCTTAATATCAATAATTACCTTTACGCAACTTCTCCCGAACGCAAAGTGTATTCAGTTGATAAAGACGGCGTTATAACTTACGATACTTCTGCAAACAACCGTGAAATCAGTTATAAATACATGGGAATAAAGAATACTCCCGTTCTTGAACTTGTTCCTGTATTAATGCACAAGATTTTTGAAATTACTTTTGACGACCTTGAACTCGTTTGCACCGACTTTTTGAAACTTGATGCCGGTTCTAATATTGACGTCGATATGCTTTTCGACGCGTTAAAATCGGCAACTCCATCTATTGCTGACCAAAACCTTGGTTACATTTTAAATAATCTTGGCGTTTTCGCTGAAGATTTACAAGTTGCTAAACTTTTACAAGCAATCGGTATTTACGACCCAAGTAGCGACGATATGATTAGTAGTTTAATCGGCGCAGTAGCGTTCAAGGGTGGCAACGCGCAAACTCTTGGCGATATCATGGATGGAATTTTCGACGTATACGCAGTTGATTTAGTTAACGCGTTAGGTATAGAATTCCCTGACCTTATTCAAAACGTAATAGATATGGTATGCTATAAGGACGGCAACAAAAACAGCACTCCGCTTACCATCAATGAAATTATCGATAACGTTCAAAACATTACCACAGCGTTCAAGACTGCCGATATAATCGACGCTCTTGATATGCCTCTCTTTGATAGATTTGAAGGCATAATCAACCTTATTGCTTATACTGACGGCAATAAACTTAATATTGATGAAACGCTTGATAAAGTTTTATATATAACCAGCGGTAATTCAACACTTACCATTATGGATTTATTCAACGCGTTAAGCCCTGAATCTGGCGACGGTTTCGTTGACCTTAATAGATTTAGACCTATTGTTGAACTTATCGCAATAAAGAACGGCACAAATCTTAACGTTGACCAACTTTTAGATAGATTTAATACGATTGCCGACCCTGACCAATGCGACCTTTACACAGCAGATATCGTTGATGCTGTAATTGACGCAGGTCTTTTAGGTAGTTTAATTGAACAATTTGAAGAAATTATCAACTTAGTAGCATACGCTGACCCAGACAATAAAACTGGCAAATACACCGTAGGTGAAACCTTTGATATAATTCTTAATATCACGAGCACTATC
>JAGCMG010000005.1 GCA_017646555.1 Clostridia bacterium
ATAAGGTGCAGTATGGTCTTTAACGTATTTTTGAATTTCTTTTTTCAATTCTTCGGTAGGTTCGGTACCTTTTGTTAAAACGATACTTGCTTTAACTACTTGACCACGAACTTCGTCAGGTACTGCTGAAACGCCACATTCTAATACGTATGGTAATTCCATAATAAAGCTTTCGATTTCAAACGGTCCTATACGATAACCCGAAGATTTAATAACGTCGTCAACACGGCCAACGTACCAAAAGTACCCGTCTTCGTCACGCCAAGCAGTATCGCCCGTGTGATATAAACCGTCGTGCCAAGCGTCGATAGTTTTTTCAGTATCACGATAGTATTCTCTAAATAATCCACAAGGCACTTCTCTATCGGTATGAATTACGATTTCGCCTACTTCACCAGCAGGAACGCTCTTGCCGTCAGGGTCAACAACGTCTACGTCGTATTGTGGATTTGCTTTACCCATAGCACCGATTTTTGGCGTAGTGCCGTAAAGGTTTGCAATAGCAAGCGTCGTTTCCGTTTGACCGAAACCTTCCATTATTTCAAGGCCGGTCGCTTCTTTGAATTTGTTGAACACTTCAGGATTTAACGCTTCACCAGCCGTCGTCATATGGTGGATTGAAGATAAGTCGTATTTAGAAAGGTCACCACGAATTAACATACGAAGCATCGTAGGTGGCGCACAAAAAGTGGTGATATTGTATTTTGCGAACATAGGAAGTAAATCGTTTTCGTCGAATTTATCGAAGTCGTAAACGAATACTGCGCCTTCGCAAAGCCATTGACCGTATAATTTACCCCACAAAGATTTACCCCAACCAGTATCTGAAATGGTTAAATGTAAGCCGTCGCGTTCGCAACAATGCCAATATTTTGCCGTTACGTAGTGGCCTAACGCGTAAGTGTGTTTGTGCGAAGCCATTTTTGGATTGCCGGTAGTACCCGAAGTAAAGAACATAAGCGCCGATTCGTCGCCTTGTGACGAGTCTTCTGGGCGTTCGAATTTGCCTGAGAAAAGAGAATATTCTTTATCGAAGTCAAGCCAACCGTCTTTTGCCCCGCCAACCATTATGAGTTTTTCTACCCCAGGGCATTTTTTAGCAGCGCTTTGAGCGTAAGTGTAAGTATCGCCGTCAGCAGTACAAACGATTGCTTTAACGCCTGCTGAATTATATCTATATTCAAAATCGTGTTCTTTAAGTTGGTTGGTTGCAGGAATAGCAACTGCGCCGAGTTTATGAAGCGCTACCATACAGAACCAGAATTGATAGTGACGCTTTAATACGAGCATAACTTTATCGCCACGCTTAATACCAAGCGAAGTAAAGTAGTTAGCCACTTGGTTAGACGCGCGTTTAATATCCTTAAAAGTAAAGCGTCTTTCAACCTTGTTTTTGTCAAGGTGAAGCATTGCAAGTTTTTCAGGATATTTTTCAGCGATACCGTCGACGATATCGAAACCAAAGTTAAACTTATCGGTGTTTTTAAATTTGATTGATTGAAGTTTGCCGTCAGCATCTTCCACCGTTTCAACGAACTTTTCGCAAACGAGTTTTTCACTATTTTTAGCGCTGATGACACTCTTTCGCACCACCGTTTCAGTCGAATTGTCGCCAGACATAACTACTGCAACGAAAGTACAGTTCTTTCCGTCAACGGCTATCATACCGTGTGGCAAGGAAGAATTATAGTAAATACTATCGCCTTCAGACAACACTTCAACGTGGTCGCCAACTTGAACTTTAAGTTTACCACTTAACACTAAATCGAATTCTTGACCACTGTGAGTGGTTAAGTGAATAGGCTTGTTTTGTTGGCTTTGTGAATATTCGTAAGTAACGTAGTAAGGTTCGGCAAGTTTATCTTTAAACTTTGGCGCTAAATTAGATATATCAATCCCGTCTTCCTTTGCCGTGCCTTGACCTTTACCCTTTCTCGTTACGGTATAGGTTGAAAGTTTAGCAGAACTACCTTCAAGTAGGTCCGTCATTTCTACGCCGAACGCTAACGCGCACTTATGTATAAATGAAAAAGGAATATCTTCTTTTCCACTTTCGTACGAAATATAAGTCTCTTCACTAACGTCAGTTTTTTCAGTCATTTCTTTTACGGTAAAACCAATAATTTCGCGCAATTCCCTAATTCTCGTTGCGACGTCCGATAACTGATTTAAAGTGTTGTTTGTGTTCATTACTAAAAACCTCTTGAAAAAATTTTTATATGCTTCGTTTGTTTTTTATCATTATATTTTTATTCGTTAGAAACGAGTAAGACGAGCCCCCACAGCGTTTTAGACGAGATAAACCTTGCTTATTTATAGTATTTTAAGTTAAAGATACGAGCGAGAGCAGGAAAGTAAAAAGTTACCGATAGGCGCGTACCCTTTTATTCGTTAGAAACAAGTAAGACAAGGCTCGCGAAGCGTTTTAGGCGAGATTAACCTTATTGGTTATCGAGATTAAAACGCAAAGCAGTAACGAAGTATTACGAAGTTTATAACGAATAAAAAATAAAAAGTTCGTCTCAAGCCCTTGCTTTGAGACGAACTATAAAATCCGCGGTACCACTCAAATTGTAGAAAATTCTACCACCTTCAGAGTCTAACAACTCCTATGCACTAACGTAGCAATCACGGGAAGTTTTACTCACTTGCGTTTTGAAACTACCTGCTCGGAAGTGATAAGATTTTAACTTTAATTTATCGGCTCACACCTGCTCCGATTCTCTGGAAAATTTACGGTTAAATCCGTCTTCGTCATAGCATTTAGATTTAATTGTTACAAAAATTATACTCTTGTAAAAATGCTTTGTCAACTTTTTTTGACAACATTTTTTAATTTTTAAAAAGCGAAAACTTAATTTATTTAGATTTTTCAAACAATTCTAAAATTTTACTTTCGTCTATTTTAAATAGTTTACAAGCGTTTTTATATAGAATTTTTTGTTTATCTATATCGTTTAATTCTAGCGCTGAAAATCTTTTTAATTCTTCACCGAATTTCCACATAGGGTAATCCGTTCCGTAAATAATACGGTCAGCGCCGTAAAATTTAACTAATTCTTTGCTCTTTTCGGTTGAAATAAACGCCATTGCCGAAGAACAGTCAACGAATAAATTTTCAAAGCCTTGTAATTTTTTAATAGCGTCATCCCACACGGAATAACCACCAAAATGCGCGCCGATTACCGTTAAGGACGGAAAATCTTTAAGCACGGGGATTAAATTATCGGGGTTAGAATAAGAATACCTAATATCGCCCGTATGCATTAAAACGGGAAGTTTACCTTGGCAAAGTTCGTAAATTTTATAGCAACGCTTATCGTTAATGCTTATGCCTTGAAAATCAGGGTGTAACTTTACGCCACGCAAATCAAGTTCAATTAAATGTTCTATATCCCCTTTAATATCGGTGCTATCAGGGTGAATAGTTCCAAGCCCAGTAAACTTATCGGGGGCGTTTTTAACTTGCCCAGCGATAAACTCATTTATCGACTTCGTTTGGGCAGGTTTTGTCGCTACCGAAAAAATAAGGCTATGCGTTATGCCGTATTTTTTATTTTGTTCTAAAAGCGTTTCGGCTTTACCGTCGTAACACATACCTATATGATAAAATTCGCCGATACCGTGTACGGCTTTATCGGCGATTTTATCAGGATAAATATGACAATGACAATCAATTATCGGGAACATATTTTACCTATTTTTTAAGTCCTAACTTTTCAATTGAAAATTCTTTCATTTTGTATTTTAAGATTTTACCGGCAGCGTTCATTGGGAATTCTTTAGTGATAATGAAATATCTTGGAACTTTATGTTTAGCCATATGCGAATTGCCGTATTCGCGCATTTCTTCTTCACTACTTTCTTCGCCGTCCTTTAATATAATCCAAGCGCACGCTTCTTCGCCGTATCTTTCGTCAGGCACGCCCACCACTTGAACGTCTTTAATTTTAGAGTGCGTTAAGTAGAATTCTTCAATTTCTCTTGGGTAAAGGTTTTCGCCACCACGAATAATCATATCTTTAAGTCTACCCGTTACTTTGTAGTAACCGTCAGGCGTTCTCATACAGATATCACCACTATGTAGCCAACCGTCTTTATCAATGGTTTGCGCCGTTGCTTTAGGCATTTTATAATAGCCTTTCATTATGTTAAAGCCCCTTGCAACGAATTCGCCGTTTGCACCGTCAGGTAAATCTTCGCCCGTTTCTGGGTCGATAATCTTACACTCTACCCCTGGGAACGCGCTACCAACCGTTTCTACTCTATGGTCAAGGTCTTCGTTAACTTCGCCCATAGTACAACCTGGCGACGCTTCCGTTTGACCGTAAACGCTGATAATTTCGCGCATATTCATTTCAACGGACGCTCTTCTCATAAGGTCGGCAGGACAATTCGCCCCAGCCATTATGCCCGTACGCATATGCGAAAAATCGGTTTTAGCAAAATCTTCGTGCGCGAACATTGCTATAAACATAGTCGGCACGCCGTTAAAGCAAGTTATTTTTTCGTCGTTGACACAAGCGAGTGATGCTTTCGGCGAAAAGTACGGCATAGGACAAATCGTACCACCGTGCGTCATTAAGTTCGTCATTGAAAGTACCATCCCAAAACAATGGAACATAGGTACTTGTATCATCATTCTATCGGCTGTTGAAATATCCATTCTATCGCCTATCGTCTTACCGTTGTTTACGATATTACGGTGCGTGAGCATTACGCCTTTAGGAAACCCAGTCGTACCCGAAGTGTATTGCATATTACATACGTCGTCGGCTTTAACGTTAGATGCGCGACGGAGCACTTCTTCTTTAGGAACGAGAGATGAGCGTTCAAGCATTTCTTCCCACTCTAAACAGCCTTTCATCTTAAATCCTACGGTTACGATATTGCGTAAGAACGGCAATTTTTCCGAATATAACGGGTCGCCCGGTTTAAGATTTTCAAGTTCTGGGCAAAGTTCTTCCATAATAGCCTTATAATCGCTATCTTTACAACTATCTATCATAACGAGCGTATGAGTGTCCGATTGACGGAGCAAATATTCCGTTTCGTGAATTTTATACGCCGTGTTTACCGTTACTAATACGGCGCCGATTTTTACCGTCGCCCAAAAAGTTAAAAACCATTGTGGCACGTTGGTTGCCCAAATCGCTACGTGATGGCCGGGCTTTACGCCTAAAGATATTAAAGACGCTGCAACTTTATCTACGTCGTCACGGAATTCTTTATAAGTTCTCGTATAGTCAAGCGTGGTATACTTAAATGCGTATTGGTCGGGATATCTTTTTACCATTTCGTCTAAAACTTCCGAAAAAGTTAAATCCAAAACCTTATACTTTTCCCAAGGGAAAGTCCCCGTCTTATCACGATTATAATAAATAACTTCAGCCTTTTTAGCGTCCTTTGCGTTCATAAAGTTAGCAAAATGCGTTAATACGATATCTTGCGAAGTAATTTCGTCGTTCCAATCAGCACAAATAAAACCGTCGTAATTTAACGATTTTAATGCGTTGATAATGTCTTCAACGGGTAAATCACCGTCGCCTATAATAACGTTTTTATCGCCTTTTTTATCGCCTATTCTGACGTAATTGATGTACGCGCCGAGCGTTTGAATAGTTTCGTCTGCAGTTTCGTTACCGTTAAAATAAGTTTCGCGAACGTTCCAAGAAATGCCTAACGCCGAAGTTTTAAAATAGTTAAGAACTTCTAACACTTCTTTGGTTTTAGCAAATCTACCAACCGTTTCTATAAGCACTAAAACACCAAGTTTTTCGGCTTGTTTTACGGCAGGTGTTAAAATATCGACGAGTTCGTCGAGCGACGCACCGTCTAAAAGGGTAATGATTACGCTTTCAGCGCCACAAAGAGTGGCTTGTTCCATATATTTTGCAAGGGTTGCGCCGTCCGTGTTTTTACTTAAAACTTCAGGAAAAACGAGCGCGCTAACTGCAATATGTCTATTTACTAATTTACGCTTTGAATCTGCACGATTTAACGGTTCGAAAATACTGTCGGCGTGTTCGCGTCTTTCGCGAGCCGTATCGTATACTTCAAAACCACTAAAACCGTAGTCTCTTGCGATATTACACAATCCTATAAATGAAGACGCGTTAACGTTCTTCGTTGAAAAAGCAAATTTCATTTTAGATTATCCCTTATTACTTTTCTTCGTAAACAATCTTGTTGAGAGTGTTTATATATGCGCGAATACAAGCGCCTACGATATCGGTTGATACGCCGTTGCCTGAATAAAGTTGACCGTCAACGCGAAGTCTTATAATTGCCGAACCTACTGCTTCTCTACCCTTTGTTACTGCTTGAACTGAAAAATCGTCGAGTTCGTAGTGATGACCGATAATTTGTTCAATCGCGTGGAAAGCAGCGTCGATAGGACCGTCACCAAGGCTAACGCCACAAAGTTTTTCGCCGTCCTTTTCAAGCGTTACGGTTGCCGTTGCATTGATAATGTTACCACTGTTTACCACGTAATTTACCAAGTGGTAGGTTGACGGAACTTGCATTGCCGTTGATGCGATAATGGCTTCGAGTTCTCTTTCGCCGATTTCACCTTTCTTTTCAACGACGCGCTTTAATTCTTGGTAAACTTTGTTGGTGTCTTCTTGCGAAAGTTCGTAGCCGAGCGCGTTAATTTCTTTAATAACGTCGGAAAGTTCACAATCAGCCGTTAAAACTACACCACTTGCATAGTGGGTTTCGTTAGTTTCAGATACCACTTGTTTAGCGATACCTTTAATTTCTTCAACGGTTTTGTGAATAGCCGTTATATCAAGGGTCGTTTCAATAGCCATTTCGTCGCCCTTTGCTCTTAAAACATCAGCAAAAAAGTCTGGGGACAAATAATCTTTTGCGCCGATTGCCGTTTTAATACCGTCTGCGCCAGCCTTAATTACTTCAATAGCCGTTGCGCTTGCAAGTTGTAATGCGTTAGACGGTTGTACGAATACCTTAATATCAGCGTTTTCTTTAACTTCTTTAACAAGTTTAGCAAATTCGTCAGGGAAATACACGCCACCGTCGTCGCAAAGCGTAATGATTTTAGCGCCTTCTTTAACTGCCATTTTAGCAATTTCAACAACGAAACCTGCTTGTGCGCGCGAAGCGTCCTTTAACGCGATTTCCACTTCAATATTAGATGCTACTGCGTCTTTTACGACTGCCGTTAATTTATCTAACATTTTTGCCGATTTTAAGTGATAAATATATTCCATTTGCGCCGTTGAAACAGGCACGCAAATTTGTAAACGCTTTGATTTTGCGTTCTTTAAGCACTCTAACGCCGAAGTTATCGTTTGTGGAACTAAAGTTGCACTTGCGCATACTACCGTGTCTTGCATCGTTTCGGCAATAGTGCGATAAATAACGGCGTCTTCTTTTGCTGATGATAATAGTGGTAGTTCAATTACGGAAACGCCTGCCTTTTCTAACGCTTTAGAAATTGCTAATTTTTCCCTGAAAGATAAATCTTTTTTGATTTCTTCCACAGCAACTTTGATAGTTGCATCACATACTTGAATTTTTTTCATAAAACCACCTCTATAAAAATTAAAATTTTGTTGATTTAATTAAATAATCGTCTTTTTTTGCTACCGATTTGTTTTTTTATTCGTTAGAAACAGTAAGACAAAGCCCCATCGCGTTTTAGACGAGATAAACCTTATTGATTTAATAGTGTTTTAAGTTAAAGATACGAGCGAGAGCAGGAAAGCAAAAAGTTACCGATAGGCGCGTACTTTTTGTACGCAACTATTGGGAAATTTGACGCTTGACGAACTATCGCGAAGTATATTTGACTTAAAACAAAAAGTTCGTCTCAAGCCCTTGCTTTGAGACGAACTATAAAATCCGCGGTACCACTCAAATTGCCCTAAAATTAGAGCCACTTTATAGAGCGCCATCACGCCCTTGGTCTTTAACGGAACCGACCCGTAGTTTCATACTAACTTCCGAAACTCTGCTCTGGCACGAGACTGCTTACACGACGCCTATCCCCCTCACACCACTTGGGAACTCTCTGAAAAGTGTTTACCGAGTAAACTTAATGCCTTCATTGCATTTTCCTAAATATTTTAATATTTACTAAAATAATTGTCAACCATTTTATGCCAAATTTAGAAAATTACTTTAAAAATCCTAAAACTATGGCAAAAATCGGCAATAAACGCTAAAGCCATGTGTTTACAATATTTCTTCATAAAAACACGACTTAAAACCACTTTCTATTAAACACGAAAAAGCCTTTTCTAACTTTTGTTTAAAGTCGGATTGATATAAAAAATAATCTTTATAAAAATACTGTTCGTGTATCATTATTTTGACAACGCGCCTATCTAATAAAGGTTTTAAAAGTTCAAGATTTTCTTCTATCGAAAAACAATTTAACACGATATCAATACCACTAAAATAAATTCCGTCAGATAAAACAACTTCGCCCTTACGGATTTTATCGGCGCTATCTAAATCGGTGTTATATGAATTCGTCGGCTCATTTTCCGTGCCGTAAAGCCCTAATAATCCTTTAACCCCGTTATCTTTTAACGCATTAAGTCCGTCGTTTGTCGTTTGACAATAATGAACGGTCGTTGTTGTTGCCAAACTTTTTTCGCCTGCAAAACGCAAAATTTCGCGCTTAACATTAGCGCAATCGGTATAAACTTCTTCAAAAGACGAATCTTTATACGGGCAAACGTTTTCTACGCGTGAGTGAAAGGATAGTTTTAACCAATCGGCGTTTTCTTCCCACTCTTTATAATATTTATCCGTCATTTTAGATAGGTTAAAAGTCGAATTTTCATAAAATAAATTAAGTTGAACTGTTACGTTAAAAGTTTCGTGCAAGTCTTTAAGCATTTTAGCGTACGGATGCGAAAAAATACTTTCAGCCCCCGTTTTCGTCAGTTCGTCTAAAAACCTAATATTGTCGTCAATAGTGAATATAAAACTTTTCATTTTTCTTTCCTTAAAACTAATAGCGTGTAATTATTATACTATAAAAAATACGCTTTGTAAATAGCGCAAAAAAGAAGTTTTTCTTGCGTTTTGATAAAATATAAAAAGAAAGAGGTTTTCTCCAGTCCTAATCCTTTGATTCGCTATTATCTCAGCATATCTTGACTTTTGTTTTTTTTGATATATAATGTAGATAATTTAATTGTAAGGAGACGCAAAATATGTATCATAAATATAATACAATAAACAAGCCAATAAAAGTAACTGATGAAGAGATAAAAAAATATAGTGGTATATGCAATAGCGACCCTGTTTATATGTTAAACCAAAATGCACTAGCTGATTTATTCCGTAACTATCCTAGTAGTACAAACCTAACAAGTCTTCGCATTAAATCAATTTGTCTTAATGAATGTTATTCAACGAGAATAAAAAGTATTGATTTAATACCATTAGTTAAATGGATTTCTTCCATAACAAATATAGATAGCAGAATTCGGGCTCGCGATCCTAATGTTGTAAATGATATGGCGGCTAGTAAATCTAAAGGTAAAATGACAACACAAGATTCTTATTCTTTTGCATCTAAATATTGTCATTTTCATAATAACGCTTATCCGATTTTTGATAGCTATGTTAGTGATATGTTATGCCAATTACAAAATGAAACGGATTTTTATAGCAAGCAGACTAGAAATAAGAAATTTACACAAGCAGATTTAAAAAATTATAATAACTTCCTCAATATAAGACAGGCGTTTGTAGATTTTTTCGGCTTACAAACCTATTCTGTTTTGGCGATAGATCAATTTTTATGGAGAGCTGGTAGGGATACATATTTTAAATAATACTAAAAATCACGAGTTAATCATTCGTGATTTTTTTGTTATTTAAGGTAAAATATACTATGCAATGCAACAGTTAACAATAA
>JAGCMG010000128.1 GCA_017646555.1 Clostridia bacterium
AAAAAATAAAAAAAGGCACTCAACCGAGTGCCTTTTTTATGTCGTATTTTATTTTGAAAGTAAGTAAGCGTTGTATCCTAAAATATCTTCTGCAACAAAGGTCGTTTTTCCGTTATTGACGGTAGTGGAAATTTCCTTGTTATCGGTAATAGAATATACCTTTTTATACTCGCCTTTAACGGTAATCGTTGCGCGTTTAATAAAGTTATGTTCTTCAATAATGCCACGGCCGTTTCTAATTGACGGGTAAGTTGCTTTTAGGTGTAAAACGGTGTGTTTATCGGTTTTAGTTAAAGAAACTATTGCAGTAGACGGTAAATCTTCACTTTCGATAAGTTTTTCCGGTAAAAGTTTGTCAATCGCCTTTTTAATTAAAAGTTTATTTTCTCTTAAAAAGTTTGATGCGTACGCGTTAAAAGCGTCAAAGCAAATAAAAGCAAGGTTATCTTTAACTACGCAAGTTGAATATTCCGTTACTTCGCCTTGCGGACGGTAAAAGTAAGAGTGTCTACCATCGTAAATAAAGTTAAACATCCCCTTAACGTATTTAGAAAGTTCTTCGCCCCCATTATTTTTAATAATTTTAGCAGGGCAGTAGGAAGAAAACGGAATATCGCTATTTTCAAAAGTGAAATATGAATTATCAAATTCGTCGTCGGCAATAAGCGTTACGCCGTTTAAAAGGTCGTACTTTTTAGCAATATCAATACCGTTGCCGATAAAAATAATTTTACCACCATTTTTATAAAACTCTAATAGGTTTGCCTTAAAAGTATCGCTCACCGATAAGTTTTTAGGAATAATAATAAGTTTTTTATTCTTAAAATCGCCGTTTGGCGTAATAATATCAAACGGAAGTTTAAGTTCACAAAGCATACGGCTTGCGCCTTTAAGATAATCGGGCGCGCCGAAATCTTCTTCGTCAGCAATGATTGCAATATCGCAAATGTATTCAGCGTTTAAAGTATATGGCTCATACTTGATTTTTTCTTCAAATACGGCTTTAATTTTATCGGAAACTTCCTTAAACAACCCTTTTTTAGGGTGCAAGTGGTCAGCCACGGTAAAATCGAAACCCGATAAAAGCGCGTCGTATAAATCGTTTTCGAGAGAAGATAGCGTTTTAACCCCACCAAAATCTCCCCAACAGTCTTGAAATCTACCCGTCATATACACGCGTTTATTAAATCTTGGACGCGCAAACGAAGACGCAGGGTAAAAATAATCCGCGCCCCAAAGTTTACTTGACGGCAAGCACTCAACTTCTGCGTGGGTGTGAATACCAGGAATTGAAATATTAGAATTTATGTAAAGATAAATATCGTTACCAACAAACTTTTTAATCTCTTTATAAAGTTCTAAAATAAGGTTTTGTTGATAATCGGTCATTGCTTGTTCGTTAGTTATATCAACGCCAAGTTCTTGCATTTTTTTCATACAGTTAGGGCAGTAGCACGGCTTTGCTTGAACGCAGTCGATAAAAATACCGTCCACACCGTATGATAAAATTTCTTCAAGTTCAGTAAAGAAATGCTTTTTATAATCGGTGTTCCAACACATCATTCTAAAAAAGTTGTCGGTAACGTCGTTTATAATAACTTCACCCTTTTCGTTTTGACGGCAAAACTCTGGCTTATGATAAGCAAGTTCATGGTTAAGCCCACCGTTAATATAAACTGCAACGCCTATATCGCGTTTGTGGCAAGCGTCAAGTACTTCCCTTAAAATATCGCGTTCTAACCCTTCGTACTTAAAGCCAATAGAAGTATTATAATAACTAAACCCGATATTACAGCGCGCAGGGAAATTGATAAATTGCGTGTGCGCGTTTTTTAAGGTTTCGGCAAATTCTTCGGCATTAAAATCCGAAAGTAAGCCGTCAATATTCGGCATAGTGTGGAAGTCAAAGTGAACGCCTCTTGTATATTTTTTCATAGTTTTAATCCTTAATTTAATGATAATTAAATTATAGCCAAACTTTACTTTGCTGTCAATAGTTTTTTAAGTTTACACTCTTTTAAGTTTAAGTTTATTATTTTTTACCCTAAGCGAATTGACTTTATTGCACATATATTCAGCCATATTGTATTTATCGTTAAAATTTTGTTTTAATGCTGAAAACTTTTCGGCAGACGAAAAAGTAATTGTAGAATTATTTTTATCAAAATACGCGCCGTAAATATTTAGGTCGATATTATTTTTAAGCGCGTAATCGCCAAATAACGAAAAGCCTGCTAAAAAGCCTTTAAGTTTATCAAAATAGCCTTTTGAAGAATCTTCGGGAAAGATGATTAAAGTGTTGCCGTCATTTAATACTTCAAGGCTTTTTTTAAAGGTAGAAAGTAGTCTTGCGTCTTTATAAGTCGGTATTAAATTTAAGTGGCTATATGCAAAATTCGACACGGGCGCTGAGAAAATCGAAACGATATTCGACTTTACTTTACCCCACCCTTTTTTTATCGGATAGAACACGTTTTTAAGGTAACGGTATGATGAAACTAAACCATCGTTCATTTCGTGCGTACCCCAAAAGTAGTGTGGTTTATCAAAAAATAGTTCGTAAGTTAACGGTCCTAAAACGCCAACGTGGTTAGATAAAATAACGGAATTTTTCCCGTCGAATTCGCCATTAAAAATAAAAGTCGGGCGTTTAATAAGTGGTCTAATTATATTTTTAGAAATGGTAAAAATCTTATCTTCATTATTATTCATAGTAACTCCTTAAAAGTATTATGAACAATTAAAAAATAGTTAAACAAAAACCCCCGAATTAACGGGGGTGATTTTATTTATGTAATTTAGATTTGTTAGAGTGAAGATTATAAATTAAAAGTATTGCTATTTGCATAGGTACGCCCATAACGAATAATAGCCACATTTTAAATTGAATAAACTGTAAGAAAAAGTAAGTTATAATCGTCCAAACAAATGCAGAAATGCAAATAAATAGAACTTTTTTCCCACTCCATAGCGCCGAAAAGATGATGCCAAGTAAAAA
>JAGCMG010000016.1 GCA_017646555.1 Clostridia bacterium
ATGATTTTATCGTTAACTTTAATTTCTTCGATAAGTTTGTCCTTATCTTCTTCGGCAGACTTTGCGCCTACTTCAGGATTACTACCTGCGCCAAGCCCTTTGGTGCATTGAACACCTATTTGAATTTTTTTACTTGCTTTTGAAAGCATTAATGCTTGAGCGTCAGTGTTAACAGCGATAAATTCAGCAGAACTAACGTTAGCCTCAATCATACTATTGATAGCGTTACAACCGCCACCACCTACACCTATTACTTTAATTACTGCCGAATTAGTTGAAGAATCGTTCATCATAAATTAACTCCTATTGTTCTAATGCTAAATTAAGTACCGAAAGGTACGAACTATTATTTGGTTTATCAAAAAGCGGTACAGACGGAACAACGGTTTCAACCACCGCGTTAAGTCTTGTAGATAATCTTTCGTTGGCACCACGCAAATACGCTATCCCACCACCCGTTATTAAAAGTGGCACGTATTCAGGAAGTTCTAAACGAGAATTTCTAATACAGTCGTCGATATCTTGCGAAAGATTGTCAAGCGCGTCCAAAATAACCTTTTTGACTTCATTTTTATTAAAATATAATCCCCTATCACCGTGAACGATTTCATAAGAATCAGTCTCGGTTGCATTAACGCTAATCGTTGCTTTTCTTTTTAATTTTTCAGCAATTTCAAATTCAATATCGTAGTAACGAGAAAGCGCTGAAGTGATAAGTCCACCACCGTTATCAAAACTTCTTTGATATAAAATACCATCACCTTGAATAATCGTAAAGGTGGAAGAAATATAGCCTGTATCAATTAAAACGGCAAGTCTATCACGCGATTGTGGGTCGATTAAATAGAGCGCTTCAGCCAATGGAACGGAAACGAATTCAATATCTGAAATACCGTTTTTATCAAGCGTTTCTCTAACGGTTTTAATAAAATAATCTTTACATAAAACATAAGAAACTCTACCTTTTAAGGTTGCGCTTAATTCGCCGAACGCATCTGGTGTTTTTCTAAAATCGTCAAGTTCAAAAAGTATAGGCGAACGATTTATAACCGTATAACCGGTAATATCTTCCTTTAATCCACCGTCGTATAAAGCGTTTATTTCCTTTTCGGTAATTTTGCGTTTTTTAGTAAAAGCAAGTTGACTTTCGCGAACTAAATTACGAGTAAAACCACCTGGGACACCAACGAACACCTTTTTAATATCGTTGCCACTAACTTTAATATTGTCCACCATTTGTTTTAAAACTGAAATCGTTTCGTCAAGTTCTAAAAACTCACCACTTAAATAACCTGAATATTCAACTTCTTTAAAGCCTTTAACGACAAAGGTTTTATTAACGCCCTTCTCGCCGATAAAAGAAGTCATTTTTGATGAGCCTATATCAATAACTGCAACGTGTTTCTTTTGCATAACCCCTCACTAAATACCAAATTTTTGTTCTTTTGACCAATCAACCTTTATTTCACCAGAAGTAGCGTCTTCAAAAGTATAAAGGAAATAATTAGCCTTATGATAATCATCGCGCGAAGCGTACGAAGACGCTGCTACTTTAGCCTTTGCTATCGGTTTAACTGTAAAATCTTGTATGACGATAACTGCGCTGGTGTAAGTATGTAAAAACAACATATTCGCGCCAGGAACACCTGTATAATAAACGGAAACTTGCGTTACGTAGTCAGCAAGCGACGCAGTATTAATAATTTCGTAACATATATTTGCTATTTCTTGATGCGAAACGGCAAGATTTGCACCTACCGTAGCGTTTGAAATCTTAAATATACTACCACTTGGTTTAGTAGCCGTAGTTAGCGTTATTAAAGAATTTGCTTTGTCTGCATTTTCTTCCAAGACGAAACCGTTTGAAGATATTACAAATTTTTTACCACCTTTAGAAACGGAAAAACGCGCAATTCTTTCATTAAGCGTAACTTTAAGCGTGTTTGGGTAAGATTTTTCACACGAAACAACCTCAAAATAAGTATATTCCTTTAAGGAATTCACCACGCTATCAGTATCGACGAATATTAAATTATCACCTTTAATTTGCGACAATTTATTTTGTATACCGTCAGCAGAAACAGCACCGGTTTTAAGCACGGAATACTCCACTTCAACGTGCTTAACGATAAATACTGAAAAAATCGTAAATACGCTTATTAAAACAAATAGCGTCGCTATTATAATGGTAAATAAAACTTTATTTTTCATTAAAATCTCTCAATATCGCCACCAAGGCGTTTAATCTTTTGTTCAAAGGCATAATAGCCCCTTTCGATATGCTTAACATCGTGTATCATGGTTTTGCCATAGGCATTTAGTCCAGCCAACACAAGAGCCGCACCACCACGCAAATCGTGGGCGTACACTTCCCCACCTTTTAGCCGTTCAACGCCAGTAACTATCGCCACCCTATCTTTAACCGTTACTTCAGCACCTAATTTAACTAATTCACCGACGTGCTTAAAACGAGTTTCAAAAATATTTTCCCTAATAACCGAAACGCCTGTTGAAACGCACGCAAGTGCAAGCATCTGTGGCTGTAAATCGGTGGGAAATCCAGGGTGTGGCCTTGTATCGATAAAAAAGCCTTTTCTATTAAGTCCCGATTTTAAATATATTATATCATCTTTTACTCTAATATTACAAGTATTATTTACTAATTTATTTAACAAAGGCGCAAGATTTTCGGCTTTTATACCACTAATTTCAATTTCACCACCAGTTATTGCAGTCCCTATTAAAAAGGTACCTGCTTCAATCCTATCACCTATCGCTTTATAACTTATTCCATGAAGTTTTTTAACGCCTTCAATAACGATTTTATCGCGCCCAGCACCAACGATTTTTGCACCCATCTTATTAAGAAAATTCATTAAATCTTTAATTTCGGGTTCTTTCGCAGGATTATAAATAACCGTTGTCCCATCTGAAACAGCAGTCAAAAGCATAATGTTTTCGGTAGCGCCAACACTTGGAAAATCTAAATAAATTTCGTTACCGACAATTTTATTAGCAACGCAGTTTATTTCGCCACCGTCTTCAGACACAATGACGCCAAGTTCTCTAAAAGCGTTAATATGTAAATCAATAGGTCTTAAACCAATATCGCACCCACCGGGGTAAGAAACTGACGCTTTTTTAAAGCGTGAAACCATACTCCCTAAAATAAAAACTGACGAACGCAATTCTTTAGTCAACGAATTATCAAGCGCTACATTTTTAGCCAAAGATGAATCAATTATTAAATTCTCCCCTTCAAACTTGGTCTTGCACCCTAATTTATTTAATATTTTAACCATATTTAAAACGTCGGTAATTTTAGGACAAGATTCAATAACGCACTGTTCTTCTGTTAGTAAACATGCGCACATAATAGGCAGAACAGCGTTTTTAGCGCTTTCAACCTTAATTTTTCCAGAAAGAGTTTTTCCACCCCGTATAATATAACCGTTATTCATAAATCCTCTAAAATCAGTATTTTTGACAAACTAAAAAACTGCCGTCTGTATATTTTATGGCAGTTTTTAAAAAAAAGTTATTTTTAAGACGATTTTAATTTTTCGGCTTTGAAATGCTATATAGTATTCCCATTTCAGCCATAAAAATCACTATTGAAGTATTCCCACTCGACACTAATGGCAAAGGTAAACCAGTAGGTGGTATAGAACCAGTTACTACCAGCGCGTTCACTATTACTTGAATACCAAATATTAGCGTAATTCCAGTGGCTAAAATAAATCCGAATATATCTTTTGCCCGGCTTGCAGTTTTAATTCCACAAAAAATTATAAAAATTAAAAGAGCAAAAAAGAAAATTAATCCGACAAAACCTATTTCTTCTCCGATTATTGATAAAATAAAATCCGATTCGCTAAACGGCAAAAAAGCATATTTTTGACGCGAATTAAATAGTCCAACCCCAAACCATCCACCAGAACCTAACGCATATAACGATTGTAAAAGTTGATAGCCTTCCCCTTTTGGCGACGCCCAAGGATTTAAAAACGCCGAAAGTCTATTTAGCCGATACGGTTCTAATAAAATTAAAAATACCCCTAAAAGTATTGCTGGAATTAATAAAATAGCAAAATGCTTAAATCGCATACCACCAGCAAATAGCATAGATATCATAAGCAAACCAACACAAACGGTTATCGACATATTAGGTTCTAAAATTATCAAAACGCAAAGCAATCCACCGTAAAGTAAAATCGGCAAAATACCAACAAAGTTTTTTATTTTTTCAGGGTTTTTGGATATGTAGCAAGCCGAAAAAACTATTAACGCAAATTTAGCAAATTCAGACGGCTGAATAGTAATAGGTCCAATACCTATCCACCTTTTTGCGCCGTAATTTTCAACGCCGATATTAGGAATAAAGACAAGTGCTAACAATACGGGCGCTAAAACACATACGGGGATTTTTAATTTTTTAATTTTATTATAATCCATCGTCCCAGTAAAAATCATAGCGACGATACCTAAAAGTATACCGATTACTTGTTTTTTAACAAAATAGAAAGCATCGCCGTAAGTTGCTTTTGCCGAATAACAACTTGCTGAATAAATAAAAACCGTACCGATAACTGCAAGTAGCGTAACAAAAATAGGAATAAAAATATTCCCACGCGATTTACTTTTAATTAAAAATTTATTAACTGTGATTTTCTTCAATTAAATCTACCGCCTTTACGAAGAATTCCCCACGCTCAGCGTAACTTGAAAACCTATCAAAACTTGCGCAAGCAGGACTCAACAAAACAGCGCCACCCTTATCACATAAAAACTCTGCTAAAAACACAGCCTTTTGAAAATCACTTTCAACCGATAGCGAAGTAAATCCCGAAAGTAGAGCGCATTTTAACATATTAGGAACAGACTCCCCTGTTAAAACGACGGATTTTACTAAACTTTTATTTAGTTGGGAAAATAAAGTCGTGTAATCTTCACCTTTTTCTTTACCACCTAAAATTAAAACGGTGGGTCTATCCATAAGTTTTATCGCGCTTATCGTTGAAGAAGTGTTAGTACCTTTTGAATCGTCGTAAAAATCCTTACCGTTAACGGTTTTAACAAATTCCATACGGTGCTTTGCGCCTTTGTATTCCTTTAATCCCGTTTTTATAAAACTATCGTCAATATTTAAGGCTTTTGCCATACATACAACAGATAAAGCGTTCATCAAATTATGTTCGCCTTTTAAAAATATTTCTTCAACTGAAAAAATTTCGTCGTTTTTATAATAAATTTTACCGTCTTTTATATATGCGTCGCAAGTATTGTCATTTAACGAAAAACTTATCACCTTAGCACGCGTTTTTTTAGCGAATAATTTAACTGTTTCGTCGTCAAAATTTAATACAGCATACTCACTTTCGCGCAAGTTATTTAAAATTTTACCTTTTAGGTAAATATAATTTTCCATATTATAATGGCGTTCTAAATGGTCAGGCGTAATATTTAATATACAAGCAATATGTGGCATAAACGAATAAGTCGTTTCAAGTTGAAAACTTGATACTTCCGTTACTGCTATCGTATCAAAATCTTTTAAATTATCAACTTTTGAGCATATGGGAACACCGATATTACCTACAAGTTCCTTTTTTATACCTGCTACTTCTAAAATTTTATCAAGCATTGAAACGGTGGTGGTTTTTCCGTTAGTACCGGTTACTGCTACTATCGGGGAATTTATAAGCAAAAACCCAAGTTCAAGTTCGCCAATAATGCGCTTTTTAAGTTTTTTCGCCTCAATGCAAAGTGGATGATTTATTGCAACCCCTGGGCTTAAAACTACGACTTCAATTTTAGATAAAATTTCAGCGTAAGATATCTCGTTTGATAAATTTATCGCGCCTAATTCTTGTAAATTATTATGTAAAATTTTAGCGTTATCGCTATTATTTTCGTCGTAAAAATAAACTTTAGCATTTAGTTTAGTTAACACTTGCCCAGCAGAATATCCACTTTTTGAAACACCGAAAATTAAAAATCCAACATTATTAAAAGTCATACTTCACCTATAAAAAAGATATTACTGAAAAACACGACGCAACTATTGTTATAAGCGAATAAATAAAGGCAATTTTACTTTCGCTATACCCTTTGTGCTGAAAATGATGGTGCAAAGGCGCCATCAAGAATACGCGTTTTTTAGTTCTTTTAAAGTATATTACTTGTATGATTACCGATATGCTTGAAAGTGCGTAAGTTATACCGATAATTGGAATAAAAAAAGTGTTTCCACTAAAAATTGCTATTCCTGCAGTTAGTCCACCAAGTGCAAGCGAGCCTGTATCGCCCATAAAAACCGACGCTTTATTAGTGTTAAAACATAAAAAACCAAGTATTGCACCGATAAAAGTTACGCTTAATTTTATTAGTGATAAATATTCACCTTTTAATAAATAATTTTCGCCGAAAAACACGGCTTGTACGGCAATCAAAACTGAAAGTCCAAGCAAAAAAACGGTGGTAACACTACCGGCAAGTCCGTCTAACCCGTCGGTCAAATTCACACTATTAGTAACTGCTAAAAATACCGTTGTAATTAAAGGTATAGAAAAAAATCCCAAATCAACGCTAATTCTACTAAACGGAATAAAAAACACGGTTAGTTTATTATAGTACGCGTAAAATCCCGAAATAACAGCGATTAAAAGTTGAAAAATAATTTTTTGGTAAGGTTTTAACCCTTCGTTTTTTCTCGATTTAATTTTAATAAAATCGTCTATAAACCCTACTGCTAAAAAAGCAACCGTTATATACATAACGAATTTTGATAGAACACTTCCCCCACCGAAAACAAAAAATGCTAAAACTGCTGAAAAAACAAAAAATAGCCCACCCATAGTAGGCGTTCCGTTTTTATCTTTATGCTCTTTTACATATGATAAAACGGTTTGTCCTGCTTTTAATTTTTTTAAAAGTGGAATAGCGAGTATTCCGGCAATAATCGAAAAAATTATCGCCGTAACTCCTGCTAATATTATAGTAATCAAATTATTTTACCCCTAAAATTTCGTTCACTTTTTCTCTATCGTCAAACGGATGTTTTACCCCTAAAATTTCTTGATATTTTTCGCAACCTTTACCTGCAATTAAAACTGCATCGCCCTTTTTAGCGAGTTTTAACGCGTATTCAATTGCTAAAGCACGGTCTTCTATTGAAACGAAATCTCCACCATTTTCAATTACGCCGTCTTCTATTGACTTAATTATCGACATAGGTTCTTCAAAGCGTGGATTATCGGAAGTAATAATGGTAAAATCAGCGTTATTTGCGCTAATCTTTCCCATTTCTTTGCGCTTAATGCTATCGCGATTGCCACCACAACCAAAAACACAAATCAATCTTTTATCGGTGAGTTTTTTAACTGCTAAAATGCTTTTTAATAATCCGTCGGGCGTATGTGCGTAGTCAATAAAAACTGAAAAATCATTTCCGTCGATTTTTTCAAGCCTACCGTCAACGCCGTTAAAGGAATTTATCGAACTAACGGCAAAATCGGCAGGAATTCCTAAAATCACACACGCTTCAAGCGAAGCTAATGCGTTACATACGTTAAATTTGCCGAAAATTTTAAGTTTAACTTCAGCAACGGTATCAAAAATATTAATGAAAAAACTTTCACCATCTTTACTTTCTTTAATTTTAACAGCAAAAGCGTCGGCTGGGTTCTCAAGTCCAAAACTAAACACTTTTTCGTTATTATTGATAATTTGTCTACCGACTTCGTCGTCGCTATTAGCGATTAAATATTTACATCTTGAAGAATTAAAAAATCTTAACTTTGCGTTTTTATAATTTTCCATCGTCTTAAAATAGTCTAAATGGTCTTCGGTAAAATTTGTGAAAATCCCTAAATAAAAATCAATAGCATCCGTCTTAAATAAAGCCGATGCGTGCGCTGAAACTTCCATAATAACTACCGTTATTCCGCTATCAGCCATTTCTTTTAAGGCTGAAAACAAATCCGTTGGGTCGGGGGTCGTTAAATCAACGTTTTTTATAACTTCGTTATAACGAATACCTAAAGTACCTACTATTCCACAATTAAAGCCGTAAGAATTCAAAACGTGCGCAATCATGAAAGTTACAGTAGTTTTACCGTTAGTACCACATACACCTACAATTTTTAAACGTTTTTCCGGATTACCATAAAAATTTGAACAAATTTTAGAAAAAACCTTACGCGCGTTTTTGACTATTATTTGAATAGCCGTGGTATCGCACTCTTTTTCACATAAAATAGCGCGCGCGCCGTAAAAAACTGCTTCTTTTACATATTCGTGACCGTCACAATTTTCCCCTTTTAAGCAAATAAATAGCCCGTTTTCCACAACTTTTTTACTATCAGCCGATATCGATGAAATTTCAGCGTCTAAATCACCTATTACCCTAACAGTTTCTATATCTTTTATAAGTTCACGAATTTTCATACATATCTCTCCAAGTTTTTAATGCTTATTATTCTTTGAAATATATCTTTAGCATAAGGCGCTGCAACC
>JAGCMG010000129.1 GCA_017646555.1 Clostridia bacterium
AGAATGGATAATCTTTCTGGTAGAAGTGACGATATGCTTAAAATTCGTGGTGTAAACGTATTCCCAAGTCAAATTGAAGAAGTAATTTTAAGTATTGAAGAGTTAGGACCACACTATGAAATTATCGTAGAAAGAGAAGGCTATAACGATAAACTTACTGTTAGGGTTGAACTTAATACGGTAACCGATAGTTTTTCGGAATTAGAAAAGATATCGCTTAAAGTTAGAAATAAACTCAAAATAATGTTAGGGCTTGACGCAAAAGTAAAATTAGAATCGCCAAACACTTTACAAAGATTTGAGGGTAAAGCAAAAAGAGTAAAAGATTTAAGGAGCAAATAATGGACGAAAAGATAATTATGCTTGGTAACGATGCAATAGCAAGGGGCGCGTTTGAGGCTGGCGTAAAAGTTTCAAGTGCATATCCAGGCACGCCAAGTACTGAAATTAGTGAAATTTTAGCAAAATATGAAGAAGTTTATACCGAATGGGCACCAAACGAAAAGGTAGCAGTTGAAGTTGCAGCAGGCGCTTCCATTTCGGGTGTTAGAAGTTTGGCTTGTATGAAACACGTAGGTTTAAACGTTGCAAGCGACCCAGTTTATACGCTTTCATATACCGGCGTAAACGGTGGTATGGTAATCGTAGTTGCTGACGACCCAGGTTTAGCAAGTTCGCAAAACGAACAAGATACCAGAATGATTGCGCGTAGCGCACATTTACCTGTATTAGAACCATCTGATAGCCAAGAAGCGAAAGAGTTCATTAAATTTGCTTACGAAATAAGTGAAAAATACGATACGCCTGTAATTTTAAGAACGACTACTAAACTTTCGCACTCACAAAGTATCGTTGAACTTAACGATAGAGTAGTTCCAGAAGATAAAGTTTATGAAAGAAGCGTTCCTAAATACGTAATGATGCCTGCGTCTGCTATTGCAAGACATAAAGTTGTTGAGGCAAGGGAAGATAAATTAGCAGTTGATTCTTGTAACTTTTTCGTTAATAAGATTGAAGACGGCGATAAAAAGATAGGCTTTATCACTTCGGGCGTAGCATATCAATACGTTAAAGAAGTTATGCCTACTGCAAGCGTTCTTAAACTTGGTATGGTAAATCCACTCCCTAAAAAACTTATTGAAGATTTTATTAGTTCTGTTGAAACCGTTTACGTTTTTGAAGAACTTGAACCTGTTATTGAAGAACAAGTTAGAAGTTGGGGCTTAAACGTTAAGGGTAAGGAATGTTTCACAAAGCAAGGCGAATACAGCGCAAACTTATTAAAGAAAGTTTTATTCGGTGCTGACGACGTTGTTTTCGAAAAAGAAGAAACGCCTAACCGTCCACCGATTTTATGCCCGGGTTGTCCACATAGAAGCGTTTTCTCGGTGTTAAACAAATTAAAAATCCACGCGGCTGGCGATATCGGTTGTTATACTTTAGGCGCAGTTGCACCGCTTAACGTAATCGATACGACTATTTGTATGGGCGCAAGTATTTCTGCACTTCACGGTATCGAAAAGGCTAAAGGTAAAGAATTTATTAAAAATTGGGTAGCCGTTATAGGTGATTCAACTTTCTTACATACGGGGGTAAACTCACTTATCAATATGGTTTACAATAAGTCAACGGCAACCGTACTTATTTTAGATAACCGTACGACTGGTATGACTGGTCACCAAGAACACGCTGCAACGGGTAAAACCTTAAAAGGTGAAGATACATTTGCAATCGATTTAGCAGTTCTTTGTAAATCGGTAGGCGTTAAAAACGTTATTGAAGTAAACGCGTTCGATATCGCTAATTTAGAAAAAACCATAAAGCAAAGCGTTAACGGTGATGAACTTACCGTAATTATCGCAAAAGCACCGTGCGCGTTACTTAAAGGACAAAAATTCCCTAATAAATGCGTACCTGTTGCTGAAAAATGCGTACAATGCGGTATGTGCTTAAAAATAGGGTGTCCTGCACTCACAAAAACGCCAAATGGTATTAAAATTGACGAAACTATGTGTAACGGTTGTGGATTATGTATGAGTTACTGTAAATTCGGCGCAATCGAAAAGGTAGGTAGATAATATGAATATAATGGTAGTTGGCGTAGGTGGACAAGGTACGCTTTTAACAAGTAGAATTATAGGTAAAACTGCATTACAAGCAGGTTTTGACGTAAAACTTTCCGAAGTTCACGGTATGGCTCAAAGAGGTGGTAGTGTAGTAACTTTCGTTCGTTTTGGCGAAAAGGTATATGAACCAGTCGTTGAAGAAGGTAACGTTGACGTTTTAATATCTTTTGAAAGACTTGAAGCAAAAAGATACGCTCACTTTTTGAAAAAAGACGGCGTTCTTATCGTAAACGATTGTAGAATAGACCCTATGACCGTAGTTATCGGTGCAAAAACTTATCCTGAAAATATAATTGAAGCTTTATCAAAAGACCATACGGTTTATAAAATTGACGGTGGCGCTATCGCAAAAGAACTTGGCAATAGTAAAGTTTTAAATTCAGTCGTATTAGGATTAGCGGCAAAACATATAGGTTTTTCAGAAGAACAATGGATAGAAGTCCTTCAAAAAACCGTGCCACAAAAGACCATTGAAATCAACACGCTTGCATTTAAAGCAGGTTATGAAAAATAAGGAGTGACAAAATGATTTGGAACAAAGAAATTGAGACTATGTCACGTGAAGATATGACTAATCTTCAAAGTGAAAGGCTTGTAAAACTTGTAAAATACGTTTACGATAACGTTGAGTTTTATCGCAAAAAAATGGATGCAGTAGGCGTTAAACCTGAAGATATTAAAGATATTAAAGATATCGTTAAACTTCCATTTACTACAAAAAACGATTTGAGAGATAACTATCCGTTTGGTCTTTTTGCTGTTCCACACTCTGATATTGTAAGAATACACGCATCAAGTGGTACAACGGGTAAAGCAACCGTAGTTGGTTACACTAAGGCTGATATTGATATTTGGTCGGAATGTGTTGCAAGATGTTTTAGTATGGCAAACGTTGATAAAGACGATATAGTTCAAATTGCTTACGGTTACGGCTTATTTACAGGTGGCTTAGGTGCGCATTACGGTGTTGAAAAAGTTGGTGCAATGGTCGTTCCTATGAGTACTGGTAACTCTAAAAAACTTACAACTATGATGGTTGACTTTGGCGCAACGGCTATCGCTTGTACTCCGTCTTACTTGTTACATATTTCGGAAGTTTTGCGTGATGAAGATTTACTTGATAAAATCAAGTTAAAATCGGCTATTTGTGGTGCTGAACCTTGGACTGAAAAAATGCGTCACGAAATTGAAACAAGACTTAATATTAAAGCGCACGATATTTATGGTTTAAGTGAAGTTATGGGGCCGGGTGTTGCGTGCGATTGTGAATATCACGAAGGTTTACATATTTGTGAAGACCATTTCTATCCGGAAATTATTGATTCAGCAACGTTAGAGCCGGTTGCCGACGGCGAAACTGGTGAACTTGTTTTCACTACTTTAACAAAGCAAGGTTTACCGCTTATTCGTTATAGAACTAAAGACTTAACGAGCATTTCACACGATACTTGTAAATGTGGTAGAACGAGCGCAAGAATTTCACGCTTTAAGGGTAGAAGCGACGACATGCTTATTATTCGTGGTGTAAACGTATTCCCGAGCCAAGTAGAAGCCGCTTTAATCGAAGTTGAAGAAGTAACTCCACACTATATGATGATAGTTGATAGAGTAAACAATTTAGATACTCTTGAAATTCAAGTAGAAATAGATTCAAAATATTATACCGACGAAATTAAAGGTATAGAAAAATTAACCAAGAAGATTACACACGTAATACAGCAAGCGTTAGGGCTTTCGGCAAAAATTAAACTTGTTGGACCTAACACTTTACAAAGAAGTGAAGGCAAAGCCGTTCACGTAATAGATAATCGTAAACTTTACTAATAGGGGGAATTAAAATTATGACAGCAAAACAATTATCCGTTTTTATCGAAAATAGACACGGTAGACTTGGTGAAGTATTAAATGTTTTAAGAAAAAACGACGTAAATATTATTTCTATGAGTTTAGCAGATACAACTGAATACGGTTTATTAAGACTTATCGTTAACAATCCTGAAAGTGGTAGAGAAGCGCTTTTAGCAGAAGGTTATTCAAGTATGTTAACAGACGTTTTAGTTATTAAAATTCCACATAAAGCAGGTAGTCTACAAGAAATTTTACAAATTATTTCTGATAAAAACGTAAGTATTGAATATATGTACGGCTTATCAATCGAAGGTGAAGATGCTTCAGTCGTTATGAAAACGAACGATTTAGAACTTGCTTGTGATGTTTTAAAGAAAAATAATATAGATACTTTAACGGCTAAAGAACTTTCAAACCACTAAAATGATTATCGATTTTCACGCGCATATTTTTCCCGATAAAATTGCCGATAAAACGATTGACGCGCTATCAAAAATTAGTAATATTAAAGCGCATACAAACGGTACTGTTTGTGGTTTAGAAAACAGTATGGTTAGTAGTGGTGTAACATTTCCGTTAACTTACCCGTTTTAACTAACCCTAATCAGTTTGAAAGTGTAACGCGTTTTGCTCTTGAGATAAATAAAAATTTCAACGAAAATACGGGTAAAATCATATCTTTTGCAGGTATTCATCCAAATATTGAGGGTATTGAAGGGAAAACCCGTTATCTAAAAGAGCAAGGATTTTTAGGCATAAAAATACACCCTGATTATCAAGAAACTTTTGTTGACGACGATAACTACTATAAGATATTAAAATGCGCTAAAGATAACGATTTAATCGTCGTAACGCACGCTGGGATTGATAGGGGTTATATCGGTCAGCCAATCAAGTGCACGCCAGAACGCGTATTAAAACTGCTTGATAGGCTTGGTGGGTATTCAAAATTCGTGATTGCACATTTAGGTGGGGAAGAACTTTTTGAAGAAACTTATTCAAATTTAGCGGGTAAAGATATTTACTTTGATACTTCGTTCGTTCTTAATGATTTTGGACAAGAAAAGTTTAATAAGTTATTAACAAAACACGGTGTAGACAAAATTTTATTTGCAACTGATAGCCCGTGGCGCGCGCAAGATGCCGAAATGAAAATCTTAAAATCTTACGGATTAGACCAAGAAATACAAAATAAAATCTTTTATAAAAACGCCTTACAGTTATTAGGCTTGGAGAAATAAATGTTAAATGAAAAAATGTTCGCTTTGGGTAATAAGCGTTCAATCATTAGAGAAATCTTTGAATATTGCAAAAAAAGAGGCGCTGAAATCGGACCTGAAAACGTGTACGATTTTTCTATCGGTAATCCAAGTGTTGAACCACCTATCGATATTAAAGAAACTCTTATAAATCTTATTGAAAACGAAAATTCAGTTTTGCTTCACGGTTATACTTCGGCGCAAGGCGATTATTCAGTAAGAAAGGCTGTTGCTGATAATATAAATGAAAATTTTTCGCTTTTTTTATCGCCTGATAATATTTATATGACCTGTGGCGCAGCGGCATCTTTAACTATTTCATTAAAAGCACTTTTTAACAAGGGCGACGAATGTATAGTTTTCGCTCCGTTTTTTACTGAGTATCGCGTTTTCATTGAGAACGCTGAGGGCAAAGTGGTCGTTTCTATGCCGGAAGAAAAGACTTTCCAAATAGATATAAACGATTTTGAAAGTAAAATAAACACAAATACAAAAGCCGTAATAATCAACTCACCAAACAATCCAAGTGGTGTTGTTTATAGCGAAGAAACGATTAAAAAAGTCGTTGAAGTTTTAGTTAAAAAGCAATTAGAATACAATCATCCGATTTACCTTATTGCTGACGAGCCTTATAGAGAATTAGTCTATAACGGTGTTAAAGTTCCGTATTTAATGAATTATTACGACAATACTTTAGTTTGTTATTCTTACTCAAAAGCCTTATCGTTGCCGGGCGAAAGAATAGGCTATATTGCAGTTAATCCAAAAATGCAAAACGCAAAAGACGTATATCTTGCCGTTTGTGGTGCAGGTAGGTCTTTAGGGTACGTTTGCGCGCCAAGTTTATTCCAACAAGTAATCGGCAAAACGATGGGTGCTAAAGTAGACGTTAATATCTACAAAGAAAATAGAGATATTTTATATAATAGTCTAACCGAATTCGGTTATGAGTGCGTTAAGCCAGACGGCGCGTTCTATCTTTTCGTTAAAGCGCTTGAAGACGATGCTTTTAAATTTTTTGAAAAGGCAAAACAAAAAGAAATTTTAGTCGTTCCGTGTGATGACTTCGGTGTTAAAGGCTACGTTAGAATTGCCTATTGCGTAAATAAGGAAAGAATAGTAAATTCACTTCCATCATTTAAAGCACTAGCCGAAGAATACGGCGTAAAAGCATAATTAAATTAAAAATAAAAGAACTTTACAAAAAAGTAAAGTTCTTTTTTATTATAAAATTTTACAAATTAAACACGCAAAGCAAAAGGAAATAAAAGACGCTATTAAACTTATCGCTATTGCTTTTATTGGTGGTTTACTTTTAGCCGTTGCAAAATACACGCTTGCTACGTAAAAAACCGTTTCGCTTGAACCGTAAATTGCCGACGCGCATCTTGCTAAATAGCCGTCAACACCGTATTTAGAATAAATTTCGGATAAAACTGCAAGTGAGCCACTACCCGAAAAAGGCTTTATTAACACTAATTTAGATAATTCAGTCGGTATTCCAAAAAGGTTAAAGATTGGTGAAAGGATTTTTTCTAATAAAGAGCCAACGCCACTAATTTGTAAAAGTTCAGTTAAAATTAAAATTGCAGTTAGGTAGGGGAATACGCTTAAAACAAAAGGAACTGACGATTTTGCGCCCTCAATAAAAGCGTCGTAAGGCTTAACTTTTTTAATTATCGCATATAAAAATATCGCAATAAAAAGTATAGGTATAAAATATGCCGACATAATTTACCTTTTAATAAAAATTTTAACTAAAATTATACCGATAACGCAAGATAGCATTGTCGTTAAAATGGTAGGAATTATAATATCTGACGGATTTATCGCACCTAAACTACTTCTTAACGCTATTACGGAAGTTGGTATAAGTTGGATGCTTGTCGCGTTCAAAACGAAAAACATCGATATACGGTAGTCGCTATTTTTTCTTTTTTCAAGTTCTAAAATGCTTTTAATCCCCATAGGTGTAGTCGCGCCACTCATACCAAGCATATTCGCCGAAATATTTAGTGAAATATATTCGTTTTCTTTTTCGCTTAGATTTCCAAATAGTAGTTTGTTTACGGGTTTAAAAAGTTTAGCAAATTTATTTGAAAGGTTGCTTTTTTCAAAAATAGAAAAAATCCCAAGCCAAACGGTATACACGACTATTAGATTAAGAGATAGTTCAAGCGCCTTTTCACCACCCGAAAGTAGGGTTGAAAGGGTTTTTTCGGGACTAAAAAAGGTCAGTGCTAATACTGATAAGCAAAAACATACGGTAAAAATTATATTCATATTAAACTTTATGAAGATAAAAGCGCTTTTATGATTTACTTTTTTGTTTAAATAGTATAAAATAATAATATACTATTTTCAGTTTGGAGAATACAATGAAAGAAAAATATTATTTAACCACTGCTAGTGCGTACACTTCGGGCAAACCTCATATCGGCAATACT
>JAGCMG010000130.1 GCA_017646555.1 Clostridia bacterium
GGCATATTAGGGTTTTTGCTTTCCCTTTCAATAACCGTACCTAAAATAGAAACTACGTCTTCTTTATTAAGGTCAACTTCACTATTTTCAGGGAAAATTACTTGCGTAATACCGTACATATCGCGAAGCGTTACGAAAGTTAAACCACCTAACTTTCTAATATCGTTAACCCAACCAGCCAAACGAACTTTTTTGCCCACGTCAGTAATACGAAGTGAGCCTAAGTCGATATCTCTATACTTATTGATTGCTATTTTACTCATAAACTCTCCAAATTTATCTTTTTTACCGTGTAATTATATCATAATCAAGAAATTTCTTCAAGTAATAAACAAAAGTTTATTAAAAATCAGTATTCTTTTACCGTTACATAATATTTATCGCCCATAAATACGGGGTGATATGATTTTTTTGAAGCAATTAAACCTTCATCCCCTGCCGCGTCTTCACGATTTATATAACAAATATTATCGTCAACGAATTTTTTAGCAAATTCATTAACTATCATTTGATACGCGCCTTGATATTCAACGTTCGCCTTTTCAACGTGTATAAAAAGAGTGTTGAAACGTTTTTCACCGATTGAAAGCGCGACGATTTTATCTTCCACCTTCAAAATCAGCCCACTAAAATTAAACTTATCGTAATTATGCAATATTACTTTTAAGCGTTCCCTTTCTTCATTAAAAAGTTTAGCGTCTTTTTTAATTTTATCGTAATATTCTTCTAAAAAACCACTTATTTTATTTAAATTACTTTGATTTATTTCTTCAACCGACCAGTTTTCGTAAAGCCGATTAAACCTATTAACAAAATTTCTTTGCCCGTTATATTTACGCCCCTTAAACGTTGCCATTGATTGCGCGTCGTAAATATAATCCGACCATTTTGCGTCGTAATTATACGTAATCGTTTTATACCTATCTTGAAAAACTGCAATTTCATCTTTTTCAACGGCGTAGAATTTAAGCGATAAATCGTTTTTATCAGCGTATTCTTCTATTAAGTTAAAAGCGTAACCCATAAATGATAAATCAGTTAAAATGGGCATAAAAAAATAAGTTTGATTTGCTAATTTCATCTTAATAAACAAGGCAAAATCACAAGTTGCAAACTCTAAACTCAAATGCTCACCCCACAAAAAGAACGAACCAAGCGTTCTATCGGCTATTTTTGCCGTTGAAGAAAGCAAATAAGCGTTAATTATTGATATATCGTTAATTGTAATCTTATTAAACTTAAGCATTTTTCACCTTTTTTATTATACAACAAAATTACGGTTTTTCAACAATTTTAGTAACTTTTTTAAAAATATTTTAATATATTATATTAAACGAACGGCGTTTTTACATATTTTTAGGAGGAAAATAAAATGTGTTTTTGTAATAATAATTGTTCAAGAAGAAACGCTTGTTCAAATAATCAATCAATAATCGTTACTACGCGTGGTCAAATCGGCCCAATGGGTCCGCAAGGTCCACAAGGACCACAAGGTTTACCCGGCGCGACTGGTCCACAAGGTCCTCAAGGCTTAACTGGTGCAACCGGTCCACGAGGTCGTCAAGGCTTAACAGGTGCAACCGGTCCACGAGGTCCTCAAGGCTTACCCGGCGCGACTGGCCCACAAGGCCTTCAAGGCTTAACTGGTGCAACCGGTCCACAAGGTCCTACTGGTGCGACTGGCCCACAAGGCCCTGCTGGTTTAAGTGATGCAATATATACTTTTACTGGGGCACAAACCGTTGAAACCGACACTGCAGTTATATTAAGCCTAGGCGAACAAACGCCTACTTCTACGATAACCTTTGCACCGACGGCTATAACGTTACCTACTGGGTACTATTTAGTTAATTACGGTTTTATAGGTTCCAACCCTGACAATAGCCAAAAAAGTATATCACTTTACGCTGACGGAACGATAATTGATACAGCTACCACTTACGGCACGGCAAATGATGATGTTTCAGCTTCAAGAAGTATAATATATTTCGCAACCGGTGGCAACGATTTAACGCTATATAACACTTCTAGCGATACTATTGAATTAAACGACGCGTACTTGACAGTTGTTAAACTCGCATAAACAAAACGGTAGATTTCCCCAAAGGAAATCTACCGTAATTATTTTAGACAAAATCGCTCTTTTTATACGATTTCAACATAACAAACTGAGTATTTATTAACTTTAATTTTAAGCGTACAAGCAGTTTTTGAAATCTTTTTAGTTTTAACTAATTCTAAGTTCTTATCTTCATCTATGATATAGAATTTAGCAGTTTTTTTACCGTCAACTAAGCCGTTTATGTTTAATTTAACAGTTGTATTCTTTTCTTTTTCTTCGTCATCAAAGAAAGAAAACATAATGCCACTTTCAGTATCGTTAGTTGCTGATAAAGCGTAAATATATTCACCTTCAACCGAAGTTTTAGTTGCGTTTTCAAGTTTATATAAATTGTTAAACGCTTTAAACGGATAATACGGTTTAAGTGGTGAGTGGTCGTCCCTATCAAACATACCGTTCATACCAGACGGACGAGCGTCGTAATACATAAGCATATCAAGGTCTTCTGCGTGAGACGCTAAAAATACACCTGCTAAAAATGCCGCACCTTTATAGTTCTTTTCGGTTTTAAGGCTGTAAGCCCATTCGTCATCAAGCCAACCCTTAATGTAATTCCATTCATTTAAGATTTTTTCGCATTTATCATAGCCGTATTTAGCAAAAATACCGTTTGCTTTTTGAATAGTTTCAATAAAATCTTCAACGGTTTTGCCGTAACGGTGGTATGAAACAAAATCAAGTTCTACCTTGTTTTCGGTAATAATATCGAAAAATTCCGTAACTTCTGCATCGTTCCAAACATTACAAATTGCAGGGCCACCAATTTTAAGCGTTGGGAATTTATCTTTAAGATATTTTGCGACTACCGAGAAAAAATCACCAAACTGTTTAACCGTACCTTGCCAGCAAGGATTAGAACCATCAGCGTTTTTGCAGTCAAATTCGTTCCAAATTTCCCAATAATCAATACCGTATTCAAAGCCGTTAGCCCAGCCACAGTTATAGTGCATTATAATATGTTCGCAAATTTGCGCCCACTTAGTATAATCTTTAGGAACGTGCGTACCAACCTTTTTTCTGTGTTCAATTGACGCGCCAAGTCTATAAAAAACTTGAACGCCATTATCTATAATAGTTTTAATATATTTATCGGTCCAAGTAAAGTCATAACTATTCGGGTCGTTAACGTCAGCGTCAAAATTAACGAAAATTTTATGCACGTCAACCGAATCGGTCCAATAAAACGCGCTATCGTGTAATCTTGCGTAAGGAATACCTGCTTCCTTAAAATATTTAGCGTTGCCACCACCACGAACGCCACCACCGGTTGGGCCGTTATTAACGGCGTGCATAGGTTTTACTTTGCCAATTTTTTCAGAAAAATCAACGTTTATAGTTCTCATTTTCCATCTCCTTGTAAAACAAATTTAATATTATTATTGATTTTTAAGTGTTTTTATGGTAAAATTAGTCATATGAAAAACTACGCATTAAAAACACCGATTATCCAAAATTTTGATATGAAATATTACGTTCACAATAATGAAGATATTATTAAACCGTTAATATTCCCGCCACATTTACACGACGAACTTGAAATTTATTTTTTAATCGAAGGCGACGTGTCTTTTATGGTTGAACAAAATTTGTATAAGTTAAATTCGGGCGATATCATCATCACGAAACCTAACGAAATACATAACTGTATCTTAAATAGTTCAACCGTACATAAACATTTTTGTTTTTGGTTTGATATATCTTGTGATTTTCTTTTTAAATCGTTCACCGAACACGAATTCGGTAAAGATAATCTAATTAGATTAGAAGAAAACGCAAAAAAAGAAATATTAAGTATTTGCAATAAAATCCATGAATCGTCTATAAAAGAAGATAAACAAGGCGAATTTATATATTCAAGCCAACTTATCTATCTTTTAAGTAAAAAGGTTTACTACGCGAAACAAACGGTTATTCCGTCAAATCTTCAAAAAATTCTTGATTACATCAACCAAAATTTTGTCGAAATCGAATCGATTGACAGTTTAGCGAACATGTTTTTTATTAGTAGAAGTACTTTGTGTAGATTATTTTCAAATTACTTACACACTTCCCCTAAACTGTATTTAGAAACCAAACGTCTTGCAAATTCACGCAAGTTGTTAAAATACGGAAAATCAGTTTTTGATGCGTGTATAGAATCGGGTTTTCCTGATTATTCTAATTACATTAGACTTTTCAAAAAACGGTTCGGAATTACACCAAAACAATATAAAGATAGCAATTAATCGTTAGAAACGCCATTTTTCAAGTCGGCGTTTCTTTTTATTTTACCGATAACGAATATATTGTATAATATCAATAAAACGGTTAAAACAAACGCGATAACGGAAATTAATTGTTGCGCATAAATGGTCATACCTAATATTTTTTGACCAGATTGTTGAATTTTTTGTATATAGTTAAAGAACGGAGTTATTGCTAAAGTAGTTAAAAAGCCGATAAGCCCAGCAATTGCGCCGTTGATAGCAAGCGCAGAAGTACGATTTTCATACGAAACGTAATCGTAAGTAATATTTAATACCCCACTCGTAATGCCCGCTGCGGCTATCGAGTTAAAGGTAATGTAAATAATATACATGTATTTACCATTTGATGGGTTAGTAAAAGTCATTACGAGATATGATAACGCTAAAAATATAAAGCATAGCGTCATAGATTTATTAAATGAATATTTATCAGCAACTTTACCAATAGGTTTTGAAAAAACAAATCTAACAATTGAACCGACAGCAGCAACAATCGGTACGTAAGCCATACTAAAACCAAGTTCATTGATTTGGTAAGTCGAATAAAAAGGAATAGACATATAGTGAATTACGTTATAAAAAGCGTAAACACTTATAACTAAAAATATCTTTTTATCAGAAAATACTTGCTTAAATACTTGTTTAATATCGTATTTTTTCTCATCAACTTCTTCAAGTTTTTCCTTGGCGAACACAAGTGATAAAGTATGCCCTACCATAAATAAAAGTAATAAACTACCACATAGAATAAAAGCAAGTTCTTTTTTGCCAATACCTTCAAGAAAATCTATTAAATTTCCATAAAGTAAGGTAAAAGCCATACCGCCCGCAAGCGAAACCATTTCTTTCGTTGCAGTAAAAGAACCACGTTTATTATCTTCTACACACGACATATACATATTAGTTTTTGCTGGGTAACAAAGGTTATGTAAAAGATATGCAAAAAGTAAAAGCACGATAAGTAACACGGTTTGCGCTATTTTTGATATTTTAATAAGAGGAACAAACCAAATTAACGCAAAAAACACTTGGCTTATTAAGTGCATTGTCGTTACCCATATTTTAACGGGCTTTTTATTCGACAATAAGATTGCAAAAATTCTAAAACTTGCGCCTAAAGAAACGAACGCTTCAATAACGGCGACAAGCGAATCGCTCATACCGATTTCTTTTGCGAGTTTTGCTAAATATACAGTACCGATACCAAGCGCGATAAAATATTCAAGCATTGCTTCGATAATGTATAAAAATCTACTTAATTTGTATTCGTCTTTTCTAATTAGTGTGTTGTTCATCTTTTCCATAGCAACTATATTTTAGCATTAAAAAATA
>JAGCMG010000131.1 GCA_017646555.1 Clostridia bacterium
CAAAATCAACATCGATAGCGACCTTCTTTTAGCTATGACTGGTACTATTAGAAAATTCTACAACGATCACCCAGATAAATTCGACCCACGTGAATATCTTAAACCAGCACGCGCTAACATTAAAGAACTTGTTAAACACAAACTTATCAACGTATTAGGTTGCGCTGGCAAGGCTGACGAATGTTTATAAGATAAAACTTCAAAACTAAAAGGGCTTATTCTTAAGCCCTTTTTTATTACCGTTTTTTTTAATTTGGTCAAGTTTCATAATACCATTACATATAAAAAGCACCCAAACGGGTGCTTTTTTAATTTGTTTTTATTATTATAATTCTTCTCTACTGATTACTTTTAAGCCCTTTCTTTCAGCGTAAGTTTTCTTTCTTTCAGGAAGTTTAAGCCATTTAATCTTATCTTTATTCCTATAAAGAACAATACCTGCGCCAAGCAAAATAACACCAGCAAAGATAACTAAAATAAGCCACAATGGGAAAGTTTCACCTTTAACGGTTTCCCACATTTCGTTAAGAGCCAAAAGTTCGTCCCCGTCAAAATAGCTCATAACGGCGCAACGCTTAACGATTTCTTCCGTAGGATATTGCGCCATAAGTCTACCGAAACTTTCTTCAGAAACGATAACGGTATAATCACCACTTTCATCTCCTGTAAAGAAGTAACTTAAATCTACCGTTTGATAACCATATTCGTTTAACTCTAATTCGGTTGTGTTTTCGTAAAGAGTTTCAATATCACTATCAGAAAGCGTTTCTAAATCGTATCCTAAATCTTCTAAATAATATTCAAACTCGTCAAACCAGTCGAGAACGATATCGTTATAAATAACGTCCCCCGCAACCATACTGGTATAGCCGATATAATTCATATTTTGAGCAACGTTTTCAGGTCTTGAAATAAATTCCATAAACTTATAGCATGCGTCGTCGTTACGACTTGCAGAAGGTATTACCATACCGTCAAACCAAATGTTACTACCTTCTTCGGGAATATAATAGTCAAGTGGTTTAGTTTCGCTAACGAATGAGCCGTCATCGTCTTCAACGTAACCTAAAGCAACGTCAATAGCGTAAGCAGCGTCACCACTCCAAGCGACGTATGCGTCTATTTTGCCAGTTATAATGTCGTTTTTACCACTATCAACTTCAAACGCATAAAGTTTAGGTTTTACACTTGAAAGCGTATCGCCAACCTTTTCGATTGAAGCAATATCAGTTCTATTTAGAACTTCGGTAATTTTAGCGTTCATATCGTCGCCACCGGTGGCAACAATTTCTTTAAGTTCGTCTTCGAAAGTCATTGCAAGCCCTACTAAATAGGTATCTCTTACCGAATCTTTTAGCGTTGCGCGCTTATTATATTTACTGTTTTTGAATACGCCTGACCAAGATTTAACGTCTTCAACGTCAACGACGGCGGTGTTATACACCCAACCCATCGTACCCCACATATAGCCGACCATATATTCCGAAAGCATTGATTCAGTACCGTTTTTAGGTGTGAACTTAATGTTATCTAACACACCTTTAATAAACGGCGAAACGTTATCGGTATAGCCAGTAATTTTGGTTTGGTCAAGTTTTTTAATTCTATTTTCAGCGGCAAGTTTTTCAATCATATATTCACTTGGAACTACGATATCATAACTTGACGGATTTATAACTAATTCGTTATATAAAATTTCGTTAGTTGCATAGGTCGAATAAACGACGTCGATATTAGGGTATTCTTCTTCGAACGCGTCTAAAAGGTCTTCGTCGATATAGTCTTCACAGTTAGCAATTTTTAAGGTAACTTTAGCGCCGTCGTCGGCTTTTGCCGTTAACGGTGTCGTGGAAGTTGACCAAATTGAACTAAACACCATTAAGATAGCAAGCAAAACGCAAGCCTTATTTTTAAGCATTTTCATTACGCGTTCTCCTTTTTACGAGCAAACACGTTCTTTAACACAACCACTAAAATAATAACTAAAAAGATTATAGCAGAAAGTGCGCGAAGTGCAGGTAAAGACGAATTCGTGCCCGATTTAGCCATTGCCCCGTAAACGTACGTAGATATCGTTTTAAAGCCTGCAGGTTGCGTGTAAGCCGAGATAATGTAATCGTCTAACGAAAGGGTTACAGCCATCATAAAGCCACTTAAAATACCCGTAGCGATTTCAGGGATAATAACCGTCCAAAGCGCGCGCATAGGCGTTGCGCCAAGGTCAAGAGCGGCTTCGTATAAATTGCCGTCCATTTGTTTTAATTTAGGAATAACCGATAATACGACGAACGGTGTAGTAATAACCATATGCCCTATCACCATTGAAAAATACGAACGGCTACCAGAAAATACAAACGCAAAAAGCAATACGATAGAAACAGCAGTAACGATTTCGGCATTGATTACGGGAATTTGCGAACTTGCCGAAACCATCTTACCGAATTTGCCCTTGTGATAATAAATACCGATAGCGCCGAAAGTTCCTAAAATTGTAGAAAGAACGGCAACGATAAGCGCTAAAATTAAGGTGTCCCAAACAATTTTCATCAAATCTGGGTCAGTAAATAATTTTTTGTAAAGTCCAAACGAAAAACCTTTTTCAAAAATTTGTTCAATACTAACGACAGGGGTATCAACGAAACTGTAAATTACAAGCGTAAAGATAGGCGCGTACAAGAAAAATAATATAAGCGCGATATACGCGATACGAATAACCTTTCTCATAAGTTAGTCCCCCTAATGTCTTCACTTTTAAATCCACCGGTTACCCACATAGAAACGAGCATAATAACGAGCAATACAAGTGCGATTGCCGAGCCTAAATTCCAATTTTGGAAAGTGGTGAACTGTTCGTCAATGAGTTTACCAACGATAGTGATAAGCCCGTTACCGAAAGTATCACTTATAACGTAGCAAGTCATAGTCGGCATAAACACCATAGTGATACCACTTGAAATACCAGGCATTGAAAGTGGTAAAGTAACTCTTGTTAAAGTTTGGAACGCGTTAGCGCCTAAATCTTTACTTGCCTCTAAATAACTTTTGTCCATTTTAGATAAAACCGAATAGATAGGTAAAATCATAAACGGTAAATAGTCGTACACCATACCAATAACTACGTTCACGTAGTTATTCCAACCAAATACGCCGATAAGCGTTAATAAGTCTTTCATAGCCATAGCCCTTAACACGAAGTTAATCCACATAGGCATAATGAAAAGCATTAAAAGCGTGCCACCACGATTTAAGTTGCTACGCGCTAAAATGTACGCAACAGGGTATGCTAAAATTAAGCAAATCAATGTTGTTGCAAGCGCTAATAACACGCTTATAATAACCGTCGTTAAAGTAGTGGTGTTAGTGAAAAATCTTACGAAATTATCGAGCGAAATCCCGCCGTCCTTATCGGTAAAGGCGTAAAAAACAATGAGCGCAAGTGGTAAAACCACGAAACACGCTAAAAACACGCCGTAAGGAATACATAAATGTTTTCTTGAAAAGCGCAAACCTTTTTTCTCCGTCGGCTCAAAAACGACGGGCGCTTTATTAATAACCTTTAACTCTTCGCGCATTAGCGTTTAATCTCCTGCTTTAATTTAACGTGAATATCTTCTTTTTTAATAAGAACTCTAACGATATCGCCTTCGTTCCAAGTATCTTCGGTATCGAAAACGAAATCTTCTTCGTTTTCATCAGTTCTAACGATAAGTTGGTAGTGGTCGCCCTTGTAAATTATTTGAATAATTTTACCAATCGCGCCATAGTTATCGTCGTATTCGATATCAGAATCGTGTTTAACGTCTTCAATCGTGATATCTTTAAGACCGACTTCAACGGTAACGTCAACGTCAACTAAATCTACTTTTTCGCCCTTTTCTGTGATAAGATAACCTTCTTCATCAAGGGTAGAATTAGGGTAAAGCGTAGTAACGTCACATAAGAATTCCCCGTCACCAAAGCAAACGGTGTTGTCTTTCGTGATATAACCGTCGTATACGTTGCTTTCGATTTCCTTTTTCATAATGTGAATTTCTTCAGGTGCAACGGTAATGCCGACTTTATCGCCAACGTTTACGTCTTTTAAGGTTTGGGTGGTAATTTCCGACTTGCCAACCTTAACAACGACTTCATAATGCGTGCCTTTAAATATTGAATAAGTAATAACGCCGTCAACCGTGCCTTTACCAACTTCAGTCAATTCAACGTCTTCAGGTCTAACTACTACGTCAACCTTTTGGTTCTTTTCGAAATCGTCAACACAGTTGAACACTTTTCCTAAAAATCTAACCTTTTTATCACCAGCCATTGTACCTGAGAAAATGTTGCTTTCGCCGATAAAGTTTGCAACGAACGCGTTTTTAGGTTCGTTATAAATTTGTTCAGGCGTGCCGATTTGTTGAATAGCGCCGTCGTTCATAACAACGATAGTGTCACTCATAGTGAGCGCTTCTTCTTGGTCGTGCGTAACGTAAATAAACGTAATGCCAAGTTTTTTATGCATATCTTTAAGTTCGATTTGCATTTCTTTACGCATTTTAAGGTCTAACGCGCCAAGAGGTTCGTCCAAAAGAAGAATTTGTGGTTCGTTAACGATAGCCCTTGCAATAGCAACCCTTTGTTGTTGGCCACCCGAAAGAGTAGCAACACTACGCTTTTCAAAACCTTCAAGGTCAACTATTTTAAGCGCTTTTTTAACCTTTTCAGCGATTTCTTTTTTGGTCAACTTTTCAATGCGTTCAATTCTTTTGCCGTCTTTATCTTCGTAAACGGCTTTAACCTTACGAAGTTTTAACCCGTAAGCAATATTATCAAAAATATTAAGGTGTGGGAATAACGCGTATTTTTGGAAAACCGTGTTAATCGGTCTTTTATACGGTGGAAGTGCAGTAATATCTACACCGTTAAGCATAATTTTACCTTCGGTCGGTTTGTCAAAACCTGCAATCATACGTAAAGTCGTTGTTTTACCACAACCTGACGGACCTAAAAAGGTAACGAATTCGCCACGGCGCACGTAAAAATTAAAATTGTCAACAGCGATAACACCGTCTTCAAACTGACGCGTTACACCGATTAAATCAATGATATGTTCATCTAAATAAGTTTTTTTGTTGTTTGCCATAATTCGTCTCCTTAAAAATTAGGTGGGCAAGATACCCAAATGAGTTCAGCCTTTGTATTCGACTTGTTTATTAAATAATGAGTTTTGCTTGGTGTGAAATAAAAACTTTCGCCCGTTTTTACAAGATGTCTCTTTTTGCCTAAAACCAAAATAACTTGACCTTTAAGCACAAACCCGAATTCTTCCCCTTCGTGAGCGTAGTCTTCGTCGGTTGCCGAGTTAGGATTTAATACTAAATGAATAGGTTCCATCGCATTTTTTTGCGAGTTTGGAACAATCCACGACAGTTTATACCACTCGTTTTCTTTTTCGATAAATTCTTCGGGCGAAAAGACGACTTTTTCTTCTTCCGTTTCGTTAAAAAACTCTTTTAGATTAGTCCCTAACGCCGATAAAATATCAATTAAAGTAGCAATTGACGGGCTAGTTAAGTCATTTTCAAGTTGCGAAATATACCCTTTCGACAACTCACACCTATCAGCAAGTTCTTCTTGCGTAAGGTCGTTTGCAAGCCTTAAGTCCCTTATTTTTTCACCAATAACCACTGTATACCTCAGTTTACAAAGATTTGACAAAAAGTTTAATAAAACTAAACTTTGTGATATTATTATATGAATTTATACGACGATTGTCAATAAATTTTTTATATATTTTTCGGCAAATTTTTCATATTTTTTTACAAACAAAAAAACGATAGGTTTTTTCTATCGTTTTTTAATAAAAAATTTTTTAATTTTTTAAGAGAATTTATCGATAAAAAGTTTAATGATAATAGGTAATAAAAAAAGAGTTCAGTAAAAACTGAACTCTTCTTAATTTTTTTAGGTTAATTATTTCTTAACGATAGAAACAACGCCTGAACCTACGGTTCTGCCACCTTCACGGATAGCGAAACGGAGACCTTCTTCCATAGCGATAGGAGTAATTAATGCAACGTCGATTTTAACGTTGTCGCCTGGCATAACCATTTCGGTGCCTTCTGGTAATTTGATGGTACCAGTAACGTCGGTGGTTCTGAAGTAGAATTGAGGTCTGTAGTTGTTGAAGAATGGGGTGTGTCTACCACCTTCTTCTTTAGTTAAAACGTAAACTTGACCTTCGAATTCGGTGTGTGGTTGAACTGAACCCGGTTTAGCGATAACTTGACCTCTTTCGATATCTTTACGGTCGATACCACGGAGGAGCGCACCTACGTTGTCACCTGCTTGAGCTTCGTCAAGAAGTTTTCTGAACATTTCAAGACCAGTAATAACGGTGGTTTTAGATTTTTCTTGTAAGCCTACGATTTCAGCAGGGTCGCCAACTTTAGCAACACCTCTTTCTACTCTACCAGTTGCAACGGTACCACGACCAGAAATCGTGAATACGTCTTCTACAGGGAGAAGGAATGGTTTAGAATCTTCTCTTGCAGGGGTAGGAATATAAGAGTCAACTGCATTCATAAGTTCGAAGATGCAAGCACATTCAGCAGATGCTTTAACGTCATCAGCGCTGTGGTCAGCTTGAGCATATTCAAGAGCTTTAAGAGCAGAACCTTTAACGATA
>JAGCMG010000132.1 GCA_017646555.1 Clostridia bacterium
TATTATTTTTTATCAATAAACACCGCGATAAAATCACCGCTAAAATTTAATTATACATAAAAAACGACGGGGTACGCCCCGTCGTTTTTTTATTTTTCTTATTTAATTTCGCTATCCATAGCAAGTAAATAGCCGTCGAAACCTTTGCCCGTTATCGTTAAGTAAGCGTATTCACTAACGAAAGAAATTTTTCTAAAATCTTCCCTATTAGAAACGTCGGTTATATGCACTTCAACCGTTGGAATATCAACCGATTTTAACGCGTCTAAAATAGCGACCGAAGTATGCGTGTACGCGCCTGGGTTTATAACTATTTTATCGTATTTTTTATATGCTTTTTGAATTTTAGTTACTATCGCTCCTTCAAAATTCGATTGATAGCAAGTAACTTTAACGCCCGTTTTTTTAGCGTGCGCTTTGATTATTTTAACGAGCGCAGAATAAGTTTTATCACCGTAAAGATGCTTTTCCCTAATGCCCAACATATTAAGATTTGGACCGTTTATAACTAATATTCGCATTTTTCAATTATCTCCTTTACGGTATCTAAATACTTTTTATCGTTAGTTACCGTTATTTGCGAAAAACTTTCGTATAAAACCTTTCTTTCGTTATACAAGTTTTCCACACCGACGGTTTTTGAAAGTGGACGATTAAAAGTTGAAAGCAACTCTAAATCCCTTTTTATCCAAACTACTACACCGTTTAATTTTAACGGCATTTCGTTTTCTTTTCTTTTAATAACACCACCACCGGTCGCGATAACGGCGTTTCTTTCGTTGGAAAGTTTTTTAACGACTTGACTTTCTATTTCACGGAATTTATCTTCGCCGTATTTAGAAAAAATCTCACTAATTTCAAGTCCAGCCGAAAGTTCAATCTCAGCGTCTATATCAATAAACTTTTTATTTAATCTTTTAGCAAGTTCTCTCCCTACCGTACTTTTCCCCGAACCCGGCATACCTATTAAAACGATATTTTGAGTTTCTTTAACAATTTCAGCCGTGATTTTTTCAATCAGTTTATCAGGATAATTTGGTGAAATTTTTTCGCTACCTAAAAATAAATCGCGCGCGTATTTTGCTTGCGCAACGAGCATTTTTAGTCCGTTCACAGCCTTAATATTAAGTTTTTCCGCCGAAAAAGTTAGCGCCGTTTTAAGTGGATTATATACTACGTCAAACACGGCTTTAACACCGTTAAATTTTTCTAAATCAATAGGGCTTTCAAGCGAATTGGGGTAAGTTCCAACAGGGGTCGTGTTAAGAATAATATCGGGGCAATATAGATAGCAGTTTTGATAGTTAACTTCACCCGTTCTTGAAACTATAATTATATCTTTTGCGCCTAAATCACGGCATACGCTACGCGCTGTTTTAGAAGTTGCGCCGTTCCCTAATATCATAACAGATAAGTTTTGTATGCTAACGCCACTACTCAAAATCATATATGTCATACCGTAATAATCGGTATTATAGCCGTAAAGATAACCGTTTTTATCAACTACCGTATTGACTGCGCCAATATCTCTTGCTTTATCGTCTATATCATCTAAAAAAGGCATAATATCCGTCTTATACGGAATAGTTACATTGTAGCAAGATAGGCTTTTTTCTTTTACAAAATCTTTTAAAGCGTACGGCTCTATTTCGTATAAGTCGTAATCGTAGCCACCTAATTTAGCGTGAATAATTTTTGAATAACTGTGTTTTAGACTTCTGCCTAAAAGGCCACATTTCATTTTTTGCCCCCTAACGCACCTTGGCGTTTTAAACTTTTTCCGAATATGCACCTAAAAAGGTAAAACTTTCGCCAGAACTGTCAAGTTCAGCAATAAGCGACCTAACGTCAGGCTTTTTAACGTCGCACTCAAAGTCAAAATAGAAAGTGAACTCAAAGTTAGACCCGACTATTGGACGCGATTCAAGTTTGGTCATATTAATTCCTGCGTTATAAAATTTTGCCAAAAGTTTATATAACGCGCCCGGTGAATGTAAAAGCGTGGTCATAATACTAACCTTTTTAGCGTCGTCGTAAATTTCCATATCTTTTGCGATTAAGATAAAGCGCGTGTAATTGCCGTCCGAATCGGAAACTGCCGAATCTAAAATTTTAAGGTCGTATAAAGTTGCGCTCTCACGCGAACAAATTGCGCCTAAATCTTCTCTATCGCTATTTTTAACGCTTTCAGCAGCGACGGCTGTATTTGCTACGGCTGTGATTTTAGCGCCTGTTTTTTCTAAATATTTACGGCATTGTGAAAGCGCTTGTTCGTGCGAAACGATTTCCTTAATATCTTTAAGTTCAACGCCCTTTTTAGCAACTAAACAATGTTGAATAGGCACGCGAATTGATTTAACGATATAAAAATTATGTTCGCGCATTAAATCGTAAACTTGGTTTACCGAGCCTGCCGTACTGTTTTCAATAGGCAATACGCCGTACTTACAAAAACCCTTTTCAACGGCAGTGAAAACTGCGTCGAAAGTCTTAAAATAAGTTACGTCGGCAATTTCAAAAAGTTTGTTGGCGGCAATACCCGAATACGCGCCTGCTACGCCTTGACAAGCAACTTTTGCACGAACGGGAAAATCGCTTTTAATATTTTTTACGGCATCTTTGATTTTTTCGGTAACGGGCGAAATTTTATCGGAATTTGCCGTTTGATATGCTTTCGAAGTTTCAAAAACCGATTCGAAAAATCTTTTTAAGTATAAACTTTCTTCGTCCGTTGCATTTTCAGTAACGCGAAGTAAAATGTTTTGTTCACGGTTAGGGTCGAATACAGGGGTCGCCGTTTTCTTTTTTTCTTCACCGATATTTTTTACGATTTCAAGTCTTTTTTTATAAAGAGCCGTCATTTCGTCGTCAATTTTATCTATTTCGTTTCTTAAATCTTCAATACTCATAATTTACTCCATATTATCGTAAATTGCTATAGCCGTTACTGCTTCAATAGCCGTTGCCGCCCTAAATACGATAGACGCGTCGTGTCTGCCACCTACGGTTAAAGTGGTGTTTTCACCCGTTTTAAGATTAACCGTTTGTTGTTCTATCGCTATCGACGGCGTTGGCTTTACGGCTACCCTAAAAGTTATCGGCATACCGTTTGCTAACCCACCGTTTATTCCACCGTTATTGTTTGTTTTTGTTTTTACTACGCCGTTGTCGTAATAGAACGCGTCGTTTGCATTACTTCCCCTTGCCGTGCTAAAACCAAACCCTAAACCAAATTCAATGCCCTTGGTTGCAGGAACGGCAAATATTAAACGCGAAAGCGCCCCTTCTAAACTGTCGAACATATATTCGCCCGTGCCAACGGGTAAGCCTTTAACTACGACTTCAACCGAACCACCGACCGAATCGCCTTGGCTACGCGCGTTTTCCGTTTCTAATAAAAGTTCTTCTTTTTTGCTTTCGTCAATTAATGGCATATCGGTTTCAGCCACCGAAAAATCGAAAGTAGACGCGTCTATATCGTTATACCCTTTTGCTTGAACTGAGCCGATATTTTTAACGA
>JAGCMG010000133.1 GCA_017646555.1 Clostridia bacterium
AGAAAGTGGTCTTGATATTGAAGAAATTGAAAGATTTTCTTCATCTGCTATTATAGTTCCCGGTTTTATTGACGAGCATAATCACGGTGCAGACGGTGGCGACGCTATGGACGGAAGCGTTGAAGCACTAAGTAAAATAGCAAACGCCGTTTCTAAAGAAGGTACGACTGCTTTTTTAGCAACCACGATGACTCAAAGTCCAGAAAATATAACTAAAGCGCTAAACGCTGTGAAAGATTACATACAAAACGATTTTAAAGAGGGTGCTAAAATTTTAGGCGTTCATTTAGAAGGTCCGTTTATTTCTCCTAAACACATAGGCGCTCAACCGCTCGAATACGTTGTAAACGGGAGCGTTGAAACCTTTAAAAAATATTTTCAAGCGTCGGGTAATTCGATTAAAATAGTTTCTCTTGCTCCAGAAATGGAAGGTGCGGAAGAATTGATTGCCTTTTTAAAAGAAAAAGGCGTAATTGCTTCAATCGGTCACTCGGGCGCAAAGTATTCAGATTGTGAAAATTCGGTAAAATGGGGAGTTTCTAACGTAACTCATACTTATAACGCTCAATCTGGGCTTCATCATAGGGACGTCGGCGTCGTAGGTGCAGGGCTTTTACTAGACGAACTTAACTGTGAAATTATTTGCGATACTATTCACGTTAGCGTTCCCGCTATAAAACTAGTAATTAAAAACAAGCCTAAAGACAAAGTGACTTTAATTACCGATTCTATGCGTGCAAAACATCTTCCTGATGGAGAATCTGAACTTGGTGGTCAATTAGTTATAGTTAAAAACGGAGAAGCAAGGCTTGAAAACGGCGCGCTTGCCGGTAGCGTGCTTAAAATGAACGACGCGATTAAAAACGTAGTCACAAAAGTTGGTGTTTCGTTTACAGACGCTATAGATTTTGCAACGGTAAACCCTGCTAAAAATCTTGGCATTTACGATAAGACGGGTTCAATTAAAGTTGGTAAAAACGCCGATTTAGTAGTCTTAAATAAAGAGACGTTTGAAGTTCTAATGACTATTAGAGAAGGCAAAGTAATTTATAAAGCAAATTAATTAATAATTGGAGTGAATATGGATTATAAAGTAGCATATAACAACTGGCTCTCAAACCCTAAACTCAACGCTGAAGCGTTTGAAGAACTTAGTAGTATTAAAGATAACGAAAAAGAAATCGAATATAGATTTGGTGCTGAACTTAAATTCGGTACGGCAGGTATGCGTGGAATAATAGGTTACGGCACTAATATGATTAACGTATATACTGTAAAAAGAGCAACCAAAGGGTTGGCAGAATACATAAAGACTTTAAATTTCACAGCGCTTGATAGGGGCGTGGTTATTTCTTACGATACGAGAAAGTATTCTGACGTTTTTGCCAAAGCCGCGGCAGGCGTGCTTCTTGCAAACGGTATAAAGGTTAGAATTTTTGATAAGGCAAGCCCCGTGCCAATGCTTTCTTATGCAGTAAGGTATTATAACGCAGTTGCAGGTATTATGATAACTGCTAGCCATAACCCAAAAGAGTATAACGGCTATAAAGTTTACGGGGAAGACGGGGCTCAAATGTCACCTGAAGCAACGGAAGTCGTAGTTAAATTTATAAGTGAAGTAAAAGATATTTTCTCTATTGAAGAAAAGAACGTCAAGACTATTAAAAGCCAAGGTGAATTAAGCGTAGTTTCCAAAAAATTCTTTAATAAATATATTAAAGTTTTATCAAAACTTTCTCTCTCTAAAAAAGCCGTTAAAAAGTGCGGTAAAAAATTAAAAATAGTTTATACTCCGCTTCACGGAACAGGTTATGCTCCCGTTATGGCAATACTCAAAAAACTTGGGATTAATGCAAGCGTCGTAGAAGAACAAGTTATGCCCGACTGTAGTTTTTCAACGGTAGAAGTTCCAAATCCGGAAAACAAGGAAGCAATGACTATGGGTATTAGTTTAGCCAATAGAATTTCTGCAGACGTCGTTTTTGGCACTGATCCCGATAGTGATAGGTTAGGAGTTGCGATTAGAAATAACGACGGTGAGTTTATAAATTTATCTGGCAATCAAGTGGGCGTACTTCTTACCGATTACGTGTTGAGAAGATTAAAAGAAAACAAAAAACTTGCTAGTAACGGTGTCGTTATTAAAAGTTTCGTTTCGACGGGGCTTGTAAATCCTATTAGTGAAAGTTACGGAGTGAAATTAATAGAAACTCCGGTTGGGTTTAAGTTTATCGGCGAAAAAATAAAGAATTTTGAAAAAGACAAATCTTCTACCTTTATTTTTGGCTTTGAAGAAAGTTGCGGTTATTTAAGGGGTACTCACGCTAGGGATAAAGACGCTGTCGTTGCAAGTATGCTCTTTGCTGAAATGGTTTGCTATTATCAATATAACGGCACGTCGATTTATAACGTTTTACAAGAAATTTACGATAAATACGGATTCGTTATAGATAAAACCATATCTAAAAATTATCAAGGCTTATCGGCTATGGACGATATGAACAACGTTGTAAATAAGTTGCGCGCAACTATAATAGATAAAATCGACGTTTATAACGTTACTGCTAAAAGAGATTATCTAAACGGCGTTAAAACATTAGTAG
>JAGCMG010000017.1 GCA_017646555.1 Clostridia bacterium
CCACGCTTTAGCAGAACCTAACGAAACCGTTAAACTTATAAAGATTACTCGTGAAGACGGGGAAGATATATTTATGATAAACTTCGGCACTCATCCTGACTCGGTTGGTGGCGAATATATTAGTGCAGACTATATGGGTTTTGTTTGTGATCTTTTAGAAAAGGCAGTGCCAAATACAAAATGTATCTTCTTACTCGGCCCTCAAGGCGACGTTAACCACGTTAACGTTAAGCCAACTAAAGGCGAAAGTGCTATATCAACTATTGATTTTGATAGCGTTCCAAGAAGTATTAAACACGCAGAACATATGGGTAGAATTATTGCAGGTGCAGTGCTTTCTATTTGTTCAATTACTGAAGAAATTACTTGCGATAAAATTAGTTACGCTTCTTCTATCGTTAATTTACCAACTCACCAAGAAAATGAAAAAATTCCTGAAATGAGAGTTATTTACGACCTTTATACTAGTGGTAGGGCAAGTGAACTTCCTTATAAGGAAATGGCACTCACTACAAAAATTGCTGAAGCAAAACGTATAATTAATCTTGAAAACGGCCCACTTTTTATTCCGTTTTCAATATGTGCCGTTAAAATTGGTGAACTTGTATTTGCAGGTATAAACGGCGAACCATTTACTGAAATTGGCAATAGAATTTGTGAAAATTCTCCATTTAAAGCAACGGTTTTATGCTGTTTAACAAACGGTTCGGGTGGTTACGTTCCAACTACTAAATCGTACGAAGAAGGTGGTTACGAAGCGTGTAGTTCTTCGCTTAAACCGGGTGGAGACGATATTTTAGTTAACGGAATGTTAGACCTTTTAAAAACACTTTAATATTAAGGAAAATATGAAAAATATAGTAAGCGCCGTTGATAAATATAGAGAACTAATTTTTAAAGTTGAAAGGGAAGTTTGGAATAATCCCGAAACCGGTTATAGAGAATGGAAAACTTCTAACTATATCGCGTCAGAGTTTGAAAAACTAGGCTATAGCCTGATTAAAGCAGATAATATACCTGGTTTTTACACTATAATTGATACGGGAAGACCTGGCCCTGAAGTTCTTGTTTTAGGGGAACTTGACTCGTTAATTTGTGGTAATCACCCTGAAAGTGATAAAGAAACTGGCTACGTTCACGCGTGCGGGCACAACGCTCAATTGGCAGCGTTAGTTGGTATTGCTGGTGCTTTAAAAGATGAAAAAGTATTAAGCGAGCTTTCAGGTAGAATTAGGCTTTGCGCAGTTCCTGCTGAAGAAATGATAGAGATAGGTTATAGAACGGAACTTCAAAATAAAGGCGTTATTAAATATTTTGGTGGCAAAACGGAATTTTTACACAGGGGATATTTCGACGGTGTAGATATTGCCTTTATGGTTCATAGTTCCTCAAAATGCTCTGTTTCCGCAGGGGCTGTTGGATGTATAGCAAAAACCATTCATTATAAAGGTATTGCGTCACACGCAGGCAGTTCGCCGTGGAACGGTAAAAATGCGTTATACGCAGCAACTCAAGGTTTAGCTGCAGTTAACGCTTTACGTGAAACTTTTAAAGAAAGCGACCTTATAAGATTTCATCCAATTATAACTCATGGTGGCAACGTTGTTAACGCTATACCTGAACTAGTTACTATTGAAACGTACGTTAGAGGAGCAAGTTTTGAAGGGATTTTAAATGCAAATAAAAAAATAAATCAAGCACTTATAGGTTCAGCGCTTTCAATAGGCGTGCAAATTGATATTGTAGATAAATCTGGTTACGCACCGCTTATAAATTCAGAGGAGTTAATTGAAGTGTTTGAGGAATCTGCTAATAAAATAATTCCCGAAGAAAACTTTGTGTTTGATCATTGTATTGGTACGGGTAGTACCGATATGGGCGACTTAAGTTTAATTATGCCTGCAATTCATCCTCGTTCGAGTGGAACAACGGGAATAAGTCACGGTGCTGATTATCAAATTGCCGACCATGAAAGAGTGTGTGTAAAATCGGCTAAATGGCAACTTATGGCACTAAATATTCTTCTTAAAGACGGGGCTAAAAGGGCAAAAGAAATTATCGCTAATTTTAAACCTACTTTTTCATCTAAAGAAGAATATCTTAATTACGTAGATAAAATTAATAAACAAGGCGACAGAATAGTTTATAGCGAAAATAAAGCAGAAATAATTTTAGATTAAAGGTTATTATGAAATACGATTTTTTTGCATATCTAAATAGAATGAAACACATAAAGCGTTGGGCGTTAATGCGTTCTAACGTTGAAGAAAATATAATGGAGCACACAGAGCAAGTTTCGGTAGTTGCTCACGCTTTGGCTACCATTAAAAACGTATACTTTAACGGCAACGTAGATATTTTAAAGGTGGTTTTATACGCCCAATATCACGAAACTAGCGAAGTTATAACGGGCGATTTACCAACCCCTATAAAATACTTTAATAAAGAAATTAACGTAGCGTATAAAGATATTGAAAAGGGTGCTTCATTAAAACTTTTAGAAACTTTACCTAATGAAATTAGGAGCGAATATGAAAAATACGTTTTACCTGATGAAGACAGTGAAGAATATAAAATTATGAAATGTGCAGATAAAATTTCGGCGTATATAAAATGTTTAGAAGAAGTTAAATGGGGTAATACGGAATTCGTAAAAGCAAAAGAAACTATTTATAAAGACCTTAAAAAGTGTGACAGGGAAGAAGTTAAATACTTTATTAAAAATGTTTTACCTAAATACGAACTTACACTTGACGAACTTGAATAAATTTTTATAAAAAACAATGCTCTCACAATTTTGTGAGAGCATTTTTAATGGTTATTTTTCAAATTTTCCTAAGTTTGAAAGCGGAAGTTCAAAAATTATATTTTTTGCAAATTTTTCTGCAATTTTTAATTTATCTTCGCTGTTTATAGTCCAAGTTATAACGTTTAATTTTTTATACTTATTTTTATAAAAGGCAAGGTCTTCAGCTCTAACGCTTAAAAAGTCGAATTTCATAATAAAACGGCACACTAAATTTTTTAAAAACCAGTTCGAAAATTTAGAAATATAATTAACGTGTTCGCGAGTATGAAGAAATCCCACCGTAATTTCAGGCGCAAGTTTAGAAATGTTTTTAATTATAAACGGATTAAAACTTTGAATTGCAAATTTCCCCGTGTATTCTTTAAGTTCGCTTACAACCTTTTCTTCAATACCTTTATTTTTTTGGTTTTTAATTTCAAGCATAAGTGGAACTTGCCCGTCAACTAAACTTAAAAACTCAGAAAAAGTCATAATATTATATTCGCCGTTAAAAGGTTTTAAGTCTTTAATTTCGCTATAGTTTAAAGTCCTAATATCTTTATCAATATTAAGCCCACGCATTAAATTATCGTCGTGATAACATACTAAAACGCCGTCAGAAGTCATTTGAATATCCGTTTCAATGGCGTAGCCGTGAG
>JAGCMG010000018.1 GCA_017646555.1 Clostridia bacterium
CTTTGTGTGGCGATTCTACTATAATTAAATTCATACTACCTCCGTCGGCTTAAACACAGGTATAAAAATTATCAGCCGACTTTATTATAAGACCTTTTATTTCCAACATTGAAAGAATTGGCAACAACTCAAAACTGCGTTTATTAAGTAATTCAGCAAGTTTTTCGATATAAATACTGCCCGATTCTTTAATTTTATCGTACACGGGTTGTTCAACGGCAGAAAGTTCTTCAACCTTTTTCGTTTCTTCTTTTTCAACTTCTAACCCGTAATAAGAAAGTATATCGTTCGGTTCGTCCGTCAAAAACGCACCAGACTTAATCAATTTATTAGTCCCTTCCCCACATTGAACGCCGATTGCGTGTGGAATAGCAAATATATCTTTGCCACCGTCAAGCGCGTAATTTACGGTATGGAAAGTACCACTTTTTACTCCCGCTGATACGACTAACACGCCTACCGAAAGCCCTGCTATTATTCTGTTCCTTAACGGATACATATACGCAATTGACTCTACCGTTGGGCGTTGTTCTGATAAACATAAACCGTTTTTTGCAACGGACTTAAAAAGTTCGTCGTTGCTTTTGGGGTAAACTTTATCAAATCCACCTGCCGTTACTGAAATTATTTTACCACTATTAAGTGCGCCTTTTATTGCGTGTTCATCAACGCCTTCAGCGATACCCGTTACTATACACATACCGTTTTCGGTTAAAACTTTTGCGTAATTTTCAGCAACGGTTTTATCTTGTGGTAAACTTTTTCTTGAACCTACTATTGCAAAACGGTTAGGGGTTTTTAACAACTCTAAATTGCCTTTTGCATAAAGTATTGCCGGTGGCGAAAAAATATTTTTTAATTCTTCAGGGTAATCTTTTGAAAAAACGGTTATAGCCGTTACCCCGTATTTATCTAATAAGTCAAGTGCCGATTGCAAATAGTCTTTGTTAAGACAACTAATCGCTTTATCTACCAACCCTTCTTCTAATAGGTCGCCTTTCATTGATAAAAGCGCGTCTTTTAAACTTATGCCGTTTGCAATACTTTCAGCAATCGTCAACTTTTTGCGATTATCTAAAAAATCAAAGGTGTCCGCTAAAATTATAGCAAGTTCCTTTTTATCATAAGTGCGCATTATCTACGACTCCATCCTTCGATAACTTACTGCTTCTAAAATATGCTCGGGTTTTATGTCCTTTGAAAGCGACATATCGGCAATAGTTCTTGCAACCTTAATGATACGACTACGCGCACGCGCCGAAAGCCCCAACGCTTGATATGAACTTTCAAGGATTTTTTCACACTCATTAGATAAAACGCAATATTTTTTAATATGCTTTTCTTTCATATCACTATTCGTTAAAATGTCGTCGTTTTTAAACCGTTCGCGTTGAATTAACCTTGCACGGTTAACCCTTTTTCTAACGGTTTCAGAAGTTTCGCCTATCTCAGTAGACACAATATCCGAATATTTTATATTATCGACGGTTACTTGAATATCTATTCTATCAAGCAACGGGCCTGAAATTTTTGCCTTATATTTTGCTATCGCAGTAGGCGTACACGAACATATTTTATCGTGCGAACCGTAATTGCCACACGGACAAGGATTCATACTTGCTACAAGCATAAAGTTTGCAGGGTAACTAACCGTACCGCTCGCTCTTGATACCGTAACGACGCCGTCTTCAAGTGGTTGGCGTAAAGATTCAAGTGCCGTGCGTGAATACTCGGGCATTTCGTCTAAAAACAGCACGCCGTTATGTGCCATACTAACTTCACCTGGGCGAAGTTTCGAACCGCCACCCGTCAACGCTATCATTGTTGCCGTATGGTGTGGCGTTCTAAACGGTCTTGTTAAAAGCAAGCCCTCATCATCTTTTATATAACCTGCTACTGAGTGGATTTTAGTGCACTCTAACGCTTCTTCAAAAGTTAAATCGGGCATTATGGTCGGAATACACTTAGCAAGCATTGTTTTACCTGTGCCTGGTGGCCCTACCATAATTATGTTATGCCCACCACTTACCGATATTTCAAGCGCGCGCTTTGCTACGGCTTGTCCTTTTACGTAAGCCATATCACTATCGTATAACTTCGCTTTACTTTCAACGGTAAAGTCGATTTTTTCACACGGAACAATAGGATATAAACCTGATAAATGGTCGATTACTTGTTTTAAAGATTCTGCTGGGTAAACGGTTATGCCGTCTATATACGACGCTTCTTTAGCGTTTGATTTAGGAATAATAAAATTAGTTAAGCCTTGCTTATACGCCGAAATAAGCATAGGTAAAACGCCGTTAATATGCCTTAAACTACCGTCAAGAGAAAGTTCGCCAATATACACGATATTATCCGGCGCGTCTTTAATTTGCGCGCTGGACTTTAATATACCGACGGCGATTGCAAGGTCTAAAGCCGACCCCTCTTTTTTAATATCGGCTGGTGCTAAATTTACCGTTATTTTATGTGGTTCAAACTTTCTACCACTATTTTTAATCGCCGAACGAACGCGTTCTTTCGATTCTTTAATAGAGGTATCTGCAAGCCCTACTATATCCATTGATGGTAAACCGTTAGAAATATCAACTTCAACCGAAACGGCAAAGCCCTCTAACCCACTTAGCCCGTAGCCTATCGTTTTTGAAAGCATAATTTATCCTTTTCTCTATAAGTGAAAATTTTATTAAACTACGATTATAACCAGTTTGTAAACATTTCGGCAGTGTGATGGAAAATTGCTTCAAGCATGCTGTCAATGCCGTAATACGAACACATAATTTTACCACAGATTAAACTAAAGCCCATGGTTAATAACATACCCCCAAGCACTACGCCCGATACGAACGATATAATCGCACCTACGCTTGTACGCTTGTAAATTGCTTTAACTTGAGCAGTTTTATTTTCTGCTACGCTAGAGATTTTTGAAGTGAATTTTTCTTTATCTTTAAGCATTCTTAACACGAATAACGCTACAAGTGGAACGATAAATATAATTGCAGTTACTTTCGATAAGTAAGCAAGAATTAAACAAACGCCCGATAAAATAAGTTTTATATAGGTTACCCTTTCTTGACTATAATTTATGCCTTTATAGTAAAAGTCCAACATAAAGTAGAACGCTAAACACAAGAACAACGCAACGAACGGAGCGCAAATTACTGCCAAGAATATCGTAACGGATGTAAGCGCTACTGCAAATATTGCGGACGCTAAAACTGCGTAATAGCCGTTTTTAAGAACTTTTTTAGCGATAACGAACGCTAAAATCACTGCGCCAAGAGTGAATAAAAGTGGAATTAATTTTAAGCCGATAGCGTTGTTGCCGAAAATTGCAACGCCTAAAGCAGTAAGTTCGGTAACTAACACGTTAGAATTATTAAATAAATAGAAACTTTCGTTATGAACAAGCCCTAACGCGTTGTATAAATATTGCGACTGTTTTAGAGCAATAGTATTTTGTTCTTCGATTTCACCAACGTAATCAAACCTATCAGCATGTGGGCTAATGCAAGATACGTCAAATGCGCTTTGATTATCTAAAAGCGCAGTAGAAAGTTCCTTAATACTATCGGAAAGCACGCGATACGCGCTATCTAACGGCGAAAGTTCTTCCGTATCGTCGCTTGCAGGTGTGTGTTCAACCATACCTGCACCTACTACTTCAGCAGGTAGAACGAAAAGTTCACCACCGTCAATTTCTTCACCGACGATAACTATTTCGTTAACTACAAGGTCTTTGTCCAAAATAATATTCACATACGGTTTGGTTTGAACGACTTCAATATTAGGAATAGCGATACATTCCCAGTAACCACTAATGATAAAGTCAACTTCAAGTCTTCTTTCGCCTAAGCCGTGCGTTGCGTTACCAGTCGTGGTCGTTAAATCGTGCGTTGCCGTATAAATGCCTACGGTACGCGCTTGATAACCAGATAAAAGTTCACCTTCAGGAACTTCTGCAAAGTTAATCCAAATAGAGTGAATTTTACTTTTTGAACTTTCTATTTTACTGTCCATAAAGACGAAAGTCCTATAACTATCAGAAATTTCACCGTTTTCTTGTACGTATGGTACGGTAAACGGTTTTGAATAATTACCAGCGTTATTGTTTGAAATAATCATATCGACAATACCGCCCGAAAGCGTTAACGCCAACACCACAACCAACACCCAAACGTAATTTGGTATTTTTTTGAAAAAGTTGAATATTTTTTCCATATTAACCCCTTAAATTTTTTACGCGTAGAAAGCGAAAAGCGAAAAATCGCCCCATATTACTTTATAATTATATTTATAACATACTTTATCTAAAATGTAAACACATTTTAGATAAAAAAAAGAGTTTACTTTCACAAGTAAACTCTGATTTTTTGACATTTTGTCAATTACCGTCGAACAAAAATTACTTAACTTCTTTAATTTTTGCTGCCTTGCCGGTTCTGCCTCTCAAATAGTAAAGTTTTGCACGGTTGACTTTACCCTTTCTTACTACTTGAACGTCTGCAACTTTTGGTGAGTGAATTGGGAAAGTTCTTTCCACGCCTACACCGAACGAAAGTCTTCTTACAGTGAAAGTTTCACTGATACCACCACCGTTTTTAGAAATGCACACGCCTTCGAACGCTTGAATTCTTTCACGGTTGCCTTCGATAACCTTAACTGATACTTTTACGGTATCACCTACGTTGAAAGAAGGAATGCTGGCTTTTTGATTTTCTTTGTTGATTGCATCAATTATTCCATTCATATTGGCTACCTCCATATTACTAAGTGTTCGTTGCCAAAATGCAAGAGGACCACCCGAAGTCTTGACTATAATAACATAATCTTGTCGCTTTTGCAAGCGTTTTTAACCCGTTTTTACGCTTTTTTTACGCTTTTTACGCGCGCTACGCTAAAACGCGTTTTCTATATGGTTTACTTCACCATTTTCTAAAAATACTTCAATTACGTCAAAACGGATTTTTTCATCAAATAAATTTTCTTTTTGGATATAAAACTTTGCAGAATTTTTTATATGACGCTGTTTTTGCTCGGTAACAGCCTCTCTCGGTGTGCCGAAACTATCGTCTTTACGCGCTTTTACTTCTAAAAACACTAAATATTCCCCGTTCTTTGCAATTATATCTATTTCGCCAAACGGCGTTACTTGATTGGTTTTTAAAATTTTATATTTTTTCTTTTTGAGAAATTTTACAGCCGTCTTTTCGCCTACGCTTCCCAAAAGTTTTTTATAAAAGTTCTTCTGTGTATCGGACAAGGTCCTATCTCCTTAATCGTATCTATGTGAATTTTAGTGCCGTAGCCTTTGTGCTTTTCAAAGCCGTACTCTTTATACTCTTTCGAATATTCTTCCATAAGCCTATCTCTATAAACTTTTGCAACTATCGACGCGCAACCTATCGTATAACTTTTTGCGTCGCCCTTAACTAAATACTCATAGTTAAATTCTTCGCCCGTTATTTCGTCTAAATGCGTGTTGTTTCCGTCAACAAGGACAGTTTTCGCAATACCGTTAAGCCCCAAAACTGCCCGCGCCATACATTGACGCACGGCTTGCAAGATATTTATTCTATCGATTTCTTCAGGCTCGATTTTATAAATACTGCAAGAAATTGCCTTGTTTAATATTTCGCCATATAACTTTTCGCGCTTTTTTTCGGTGAGTTTTTTGCTATCGTCTATGCCCTCAATTATCTCATTTTCATCAAGTGGCATTACGATTGCGCAACAAACGACAGGTCCTGCC
>JAGCMG010000134.1 GCA_017646555.1 Clostridia bacterium
CGTGGAACGCCCAACGCAAAAGATATTAAATGCAACTGAAAAGATTGCCGAAGGTGATTTTGCTACTCGCCTTGAAATAAAGCACGAATACGGGAAGTATAACGAGTACGATTTGATTATGGAAAATTTAAATAAAATGGCAATTGAGCTTCAAAAAAACGAAGTTTTAAAAACCGATTTTATATCAAATGTTTCCCACGAGATAAAAACTCCGCTCGCAGTTATACAAAATTATGCAACGCTTTTGCAAGATGAAAATTTAGATAGTGAAAAGAGAATAAACTATTCTAAAACGCTGATATCCGCGTCAAAGCGCATAACGGATTTAATAACTAATATTTTAAAACTAAACAAACTTGAAAACCAAGAAATTCAAGAAAAGCACGAAACTTTTAATTTAACGGAAGCGCTTGCCGATAACGTTTTTGAATTTGACACGATTATTGAGAATAAAAACCTTGAACTTAATTGTGATTTTGACGAGGTAACGATATTTTCCTCAAAAAGTTTACTTGAAATAGTTTGGAACAATTTAATTTCTAACGCTATCAAGTTTACGCCTGATGGTGGCAAGATAGATATAACGCTTAAACGTAAAGATAAAAACGTGGAAATTAAAGTAAGCGATACGGGTTGCGGTATTAAAAGTGAAGTGGGAGAAAGAATTTTTGAAAAATTTTACCAAGGCGATACGTCTCACTCCACTCAGGGAAACGGGCTTGGGCTTGCTCTTGTAAAAAAGGTTATTGATATTTTAGGCGGAGAAATTTCCGTTCAAAGCGAGGTAGGAAAGGGGAGTACGTTTAGTATTTTATTAAAGGACGTAGTGTATGAAGTATGATAGTATCGGCAAGAAAAGAAATAAATAAATTACGAAAGGAAGATAACAATAATGGGTAACCAATTTAATTTTAGATACACAGCGCCAACTGAAGAAGAGAGAAAAGAGATTGATAGTATTCGTCGCCAATACCTACCGCCTAAACAAAGCGAAAGCAAGTTAGAGCGCGTTCGCCGTTTAGATGCAATCGTTAAAAACACGGCAATTATATGGGCGCTCGTGCTGGGCGTTTTAGGTTGTTTGATTTTTGGGCTTGGCCTTACCATGATTTTAGAGTGGAACTTTCTTTTTTTAGGAATTGTGCTTATGGTTGTAGGAAGCGGGCCAATGGTTATAGCATACCCAACATATTTAAAAGTTCTTAAAAAATATAGAGAGCGTTACGGCGAAGAAATCATTCGTCTTTCAGAAGAGATTTTAAACGACAATAAATAAAAGTAATTTAAACGGCTACGAAAAAAGCGTAGCCGTTTTTCATTATTTTTAACAAATATTTTACCTTTTACAAACATAATTTTTGCTTTTTACACACATTGTTAAGTTATACTATCTAAAAACAAAAAAGTGAAGTTTTACTTATGAAATGTTTATCGTTTTTATTAGTTTTAGGAATTGCCGTTTTTTTGGCGGGGCGATTTTTTCCAAGAAGATGGATATTTGAAGATAGTTTTCCCTTTAATAGTTTTGCTTTTGAAAAAGAAGGTAATATTTATAATAGAATTAAAAAAAAGTCGCTTTTACAAAACCTTTACAAAACCTTATCAAACCGTTTACAGTATTTTAGCGTTAGTTTTACAATCGTTACGTATAATGATGGTACAAAGTCAAAGATAAGGAGAAAAATTATGACAAGCGAAATTAAAACTATTAAAACTATTCGAGCAAACTATTTACCAAAAGAAATAACTAAATTTGATGAACTTAAACAACTCAATAAAAAAGTAAAGCGCCCGGCAGAAGTGTTTGCTTACGTGTTCGGAACGGCGTCTTCGCTCGTTCTTGGTACGGGAATGAGCCTTGCAATGAAGGTTATAGGAGTAAGCCTTGCGTATGCTATGCCACTCGGTATTGGCGTTGGCCTTTTGGGAATTTTACTTGTATCAATCAACTATCCTATTTATAAAGGGATTTTAAATAGAAGACAGAGCAAATATGCAAGCCAAATAATTGAACTTACCGATAGTTTATTAAACAAATAATAAAGGAGAAAAATAATATGGGTATTATCAAATTTTTTAAGAATGCGTTTAGCGATATGAAAGAAAGTGCAAAAGCACAACATCAAGTAGACAAGGCTAATTTTCAAGCCGCAAAAGCAGAAGCAAAGGCTCAATGGGAAGAAGCAAAGATGAGCCCTAAAGCGCGTCAAGCAAAAATGCAAGAAGACCGCGAAAAACAAATTGCTGAAGCCAACGAAAGAAAGGCTGCCGCTGACGAACGTATTAAAAAAGCAAAAGGCGAAAACTAAACTTAAAAACCCGACCAATAAGTCGGGTTTTAGCCGTTTAAGGAGAAATAATGAAAAGGAAGTATAAAGTATATAACGGTAAAAATGTTATCGAGAGAGAATACAGTTATATTCCCGTGCGTTACATTGTTGCCGCGCTTATCACGTTATTAGAAGTCGTTGCAATTATCGGCATTGTAGTAGCAATGTGTTATTACGTTCCGTATTTTTACGTTGCCGCGTATGCAACTGAAATTTTTTGCATTATAAAAATTATTGCCTCTAACGATAATCCGGAGTATAAAATACCTTGGCTTTTATTCGTTCTTGTTTTACCTATTGTAGGCTTTATGCTCTACTTTATATTTTATTCAAGAAAACTCAATAAAAAATTTATTCGCCGTTTGCAAAAACTTTATAGCGTTAAATACGATTGCGCGTGCGAAGATAATTTTAAACTTTTAAAGCAAGAAAATCACACGGCGTATAACCAAGCAAGGCTTTTGTGCATGCTGTCTTACAGCAATCTTTTTACAAATACCAAGCAAACGTATTTTCCGCTTGGCGAAAATATGTGGAAAAGTATGCTTACCGATTTAAATAACGCTAAAAAGTTTATTTATTTAGAATACTTTATCATTGAAGAAGGAAAGTTTTGGGATTCTATTTTAGCCGTTCTAATTAAAAAAGCGCGCGAGGGGCTAGACGTTCGCGTGGTGTTTGATGACGTTGGTTGTATGAGCACTCTTCCCGGTAATTACGCAA
>JAGCMG010000135.1 GCA_017646555.1 Clostridia bacterium
AAACTTCTTCTTTTGCGTATTTAGTAATTTTTTCTTCATCAAATAAATCGCCAGCAATAATGACGATTTTTACGCCTTGTTTTTCAGCATCAGATAAAAGTCTTGAAAAATTTAAAAGTATTTCGTTTCTACGAATTTTTGCTTTATCTGTTGAAAAATTTGAATTTAACTTGGAATCTAAATGCAAATCAGCCGTATGAATTATTTTCATAAAAACCCACCGTGTTTTAATATATATTCATTATATATTAAACTTTATAATAAATCAAGAAAACGAAAAATATTGTATTATTTTTAATAAAAATATAAAAAATCCACTTTGATTAAAGTGGATTTTTAATTATAATTCGTTTTCTTTAACTTCAACTGATATAATACCGTCTTTAACGAAAAGTTTACAAACTCTACCAGTTCTATCAAATTTATCAGCGCCATAATCACGCGCGTGATATATTGCGTAATAATTATCACCTAATTTAATAACGCTATGATGTCCCGTTCCTTCTTCAAAATCATTTTTAATCAAAAGTGGACTAAATTTGCCGTTATCGGTGTGTTTTATAAACTCTAATTTAGTCAAATCCGTTTCGTTAGTTTTTGCAACAGCATAACCAACGTGGTAAGTATCGTTCATATAACAACCACCACTAAACATTAAATAGTGATAATCGCCCTCTTTAAAATAGCACGGACCTTCAATAGTGTGCCAATTCGGTCTTTCGCCCCCACAAGGCACGTTTTTTTCCTCATCAAAAGTTGGAACGATTACTTCAACAGGATTATTAGCGACGGTATACGGGTCTAAAAGTTTATCAACAAAAACACGCGTGCCTATTCTTTCGCCTTGGTAATTGTTTTGAGCATACCATAAAAACAAACCACTTTCCGTTTGAACGACGTGCGAATCGATAGAAAAAAAGTTATAAAGCATTTTTTCATCTTTATAAGGGCCTAAAGGCGAACTTGCTTTAGCAACGTGCATAAATTGCCCTATATTTTCATCGTTAAACGAAACGTACATATAATACGCATCGTCTATCTTAATAACGGACGGCGCCCAAAAGTTATGACCAGACTTAAATTCGGTAACTACGCCCTCGTAATGCCAAATATCCGTTAAACTTTTTGCCGAATACGCCTCAACTCCAGCCCCAGCCGTAACGAAAAGATAGAATTTACCGTCATCTTCAAAAATAAACGGGTCGGCTTGCGCTTTATACTTAACGTCAAACTTTAATTTCATAAAAAACCTCTAAAATTTATTAAAATAACTGTATAACCCAACTACTGTTTTACCATCGCAAATTTCACCGTTTGAAAGCTTTTTTTTAACTTTTTCGATTGAAATTTTTTCAACGGTCAAAAATTCGTCGTCATCTAAATTCATTTTAGAGTGTTTAAGACCTTTTGCTAAATAAATATAAATCACTTCGTCAGTATAGGCTGGCGTTGGATAAATGGTAGATAGCAAAACCATTTCATCAGCAACTAACCCCGTTTCTTCAGTAAGTTCTCTAAAAGCGCAATCTTTAGGACTTTCGCCTTCGTTTAACTTGCCTGCAGGAAGTTCTAAGAGCATTTTTTGGTGTGCATAACGGTATTGTTTAACAAAGTAGATAAAGCCGTCAATTTCGGCTAAAACACACGCGCCACCCGAATTATGAACAACTTCACGAAAAGATTTTTCGCCGTTACAAAGCACTATTTCGTCCTTTTTTAAGGAAAGTATTTTACCATCGTATATAGTTGTTGAAGAAATTGTTTTTTCCGTTAAATCCATATATAAAACCTTATAATATTTATTTACTAATAATATAAGTCCCTATAAACAAGATACCATAGAACAAGTTAGTTGTCAAGAGTGAAATAATTCTATTTTGAAAAAAACGCAACACCAATCGCGCCAGGACCAACGTGAGTACCTATAGTTGCGCCGATACAGTTTTTACCGATACTTTCAGCACCACAATCCCAGTTTTTAGCATTATCATTTATGTAGTTAGAAATTTTAGTTTGGTCGTTACCCGAATAAAGCGCGTAAAATGGCATGGAAAAATCAATACCACCTACTTTTGCTATTTCGTTATTGATATAACTTATTGCTTTTTTAAGACCAATTACCTTGCCGATAAGTTCAACCTTACCGTCAATTAAAGAAACCATAGGCTTTATACCCATAAGTTCGCCAGCGAACGCAACAAGTGGTGAAACTCTACCACCCTTTTTAAGATATTTTAGCGTATCTACCATAGCAAAAATTTGAATTTTTCGTTTCTTTTCTTCCAAAATCTCAAAAATTTCTTTCGCAGTTTTACCGTTTGAAATTAAAGTAATAGCATATTCTACTAAAAGTTTAATACCAGCCGACGCACTTAAACTATCAACGACGAAAACTTTATCTCTAAACTTTTCCGACGCACTTAAAGCCGCATCAAAAGTACCTGATAAGCCCGATGATAAAATAATTGCCACTACTTCGTCGCCATTTTTAGTATATTCTTCAAATACTTCTTCAAAACGATAAGCATTTATCATACTTGTTTTAGCCAATTCAGCCGATTTTACTAATTTATCGTAAAATTCTTCGCTTGTTAAATTTACGCCATCCATAAATTCTTCTTGCCCGAAATTTATCAAAATAGGCAACATTGTTACCCCTAATTCTTTTGCTCTTTCACTATTAATATCACTTGATGAATCAACGACTAATTTTACTGCCATTTTATTCTTCCACCTCATACTTTTTACAATAATTGTCTAATTTTTCACTGATTAACGATAACGACCTATATAAAATTTCCCTTTCGCTATCGCTTATATCACTGCTTGCGTAACCTAAAATATTATCTATTTTCGAAGCTATTCCTTTTGCTATCTCAAGCCCCATTTCAGTAAGTTTAAAGTAACTATTATATCTTTTCTTTTGATTACTGTCACATACGATTAGTTCTTTCTTTTCTAAATATGCTATTGCCTTTGATAAAATCGCCTTGTCTTCTAAACAAATATCTACTAATTCTTTTAGCGTTAACGACTCTTGTTTATATAAATAATACAAACACGACACGTGTGGATTAGTTAAACCGTATTCTTCAATTTCGCCGTTTTTAATTTTGCGAATCGCCCTATATAACTTTGTTATAAGAACGGTAAAAGTTCTAAATCTTTCTTCCATAATTGCTCCTTGTTGATTTTTCAACAAGATTAAGTATATCTAAAACTTATTGAAAAGTCAACAAGTTTTAGGTGAAAAAAATATAGTTTTGTAATGAATTTTAGATAACAAATTATAAAGCGTTGAATACGGCAATACAACCAGTATTATATGAGTTAATTCATCAATTTATAAATAAATATTGTGATTTAAAAACAAAAAACCCCCAACCGAAGTTGAGAGTTTATGGAGCTGCTAACCGGACTTGAACCGGTGACCTCGTCCTTACCAAGGACGTGCTCTACCTGCTGAGCCATAGCAGCGTTCTATCGAACATAAAAGATTTTAGCAAATTTCTAACTGTTTGTCAATAAATATTACAACTTTTTAAAAAAATCTTTTAAGGGTGGAAAAAACCACCCTTAAAATCTAATTTTTTTTATTTTGTGCCAAATAATTTTTGCATAAATGCAGGAACTGAACGCTTTTTATCGTCGCTTTCTTCAGTTTTTGGGGTATCAACTACCGTTTCAACCTTTTCTTCTACTTTTTCTTCAGCAAGATTAACTGGTTTAAAAATTTGTGTTGGTTCGTCATTAACTGCATTTTCATCTTTAAGTTCAAACGAATACGGCGCTTCTTTAACCTTTTGAACGGGTTCAGCGACAGGTTTATTAGGTGCAACAACCTTACCGTCGTCAAGTGGATTAAATCCAGTTGCGATAATAGAAATCTTAACGTCTTCGCCAAGGTCTTCGTTTAAAGTCGTACCAAAGATGATGTTTGCCGAATCATCAATAATACTTTGAACTAAACGCGCTGCGTCGTTAACTTCACCAATACCCAATGAACGGCTACCAGACACGTTTAAGATAACGCCCCTTGCGCCTTCAATAGTAGTTTCTAAAAGTGGGCTGGAAACTGCTTGTCTAACAGCATCTAAAATTCTGTTATCACCACGGGCAATACCAATACCCATATGCGCGAACCCTTGATTTCTCATAATGGTGTTAACGTCAGCAAAGTCAAGGTTGATAAGCGACGGAATCGTGATTAAATCAACGATACCACTTATACCTTGTTTTAATAAATCGTCAGCAACCTTAAACGCGTCGAACATACTCGTGCTTGCAGGAAGAACTTGTAATAATTTATCGTTAGGAATAACAACTAACGTATCAACGTATTTTTTAAGGCTTGAAATACCTTTTACAGCGCTTTCATTTCTTACTCTACCTTCAAAAAGGAACGGTTTAGTAACGAAAGCAACGGTTAAAATACCCATTTCACGCGCAATTCTTGCGATAACAGGCGCTGCACCCGTACCCGTGCCACCACCCATACCAGCGGCGATAAAAAGTAAATCCGTGCCTTTAATTTCTTCTAT
>JAGCMG010000136.1 GCA_017646555.1 Clostridia bacterium
ACCTTTAACTGCAATTAAACTAAAAACAAGTAGGTTTTATCAAGTAAAAGTCTTTGCCGTATCGTCAGCAATTTTTGCGCTAACGCATATAGTAAATTTATTCGGTGGGGCAGGCTTTGTATCGGTTTTATTACAAGTTTTATATTCTTTTGGACTTGGCGCTGGGCTTAATCTTATTATGATAAAAACCGGCAATATTTTTATCGCTACGAGCGTTCATTTAATATACAATTTGGGTGGTTCGATACTAACTTACGGGCTCGTTTACGGTATGATGTGGACGGTTGGGCAAATTATTTTAACCACAATTATCGCCGTAATTTTTGGCTTAATTATAATTTTCATGATTTTTAATACCAAAAATGAAGAAATTACTCAAAGATTTAATCTTGACAGTTAACAATGAATTTAACATATTAAAATATATAAATAGGACTTAACTAACAACTTATGAAAAGAACAAGCGGAATTTTATTACACGTTTCAAGTTTGCCTAACGAATACGGTATAGGTACTTTCGGTACGGAGTGTTATGAATTTATTGATTTTTTAGCGGATGCTAAGCAATCTTTGTGGGAAATTTTACCACTTAATCAAACCGGATTTGGCGATTCGCCGTATTCTTCGTGTTGTTCGTATTCGTTTAATCCATATTTTATCAGTCCCGATGCTTTGGTTGGGCAAGGATTGATAGAAAAAAGCGAACTAACAAGTTTTATCGACAAAACGCCTTTTGTTGATTACGGCAGGCTTTATAATACCCGTTACGACCTTTTAAGAAAGGCTTTTTCGCGATTTGATAAAAAGGATGCTGAATTTAAAAAATTTCTTAAAAAAGGTGAATATAAAGACTACGCTCTTTACATGACGCTTAAAACGCACTTTAATAACAAGGCCTTTTACGATTGGCCCGACGAATTTAAATTTAGAGATAAAAAAGCGTTATCAGCGTTTGAAAAAGAACATCAAGAAGATTTGGCTTTTTGGCAATATATTCAGTTTGAAGCATCAAACGAATGGAATATGGTTAAAGGCTATGCTAACGAAAACGGTGTGAAAATTATTGGCGATATGCCGTTATACGTGGCTTACGATAGCGTTGACGTTTGGGCAAATCCTACTATTTTTAAACTTGACGAAAATTTAACGCCTAAAAAAGTAGCAGGCGTGCCACCTGATTATTTTTCAAAGACAGGTCAACTTTGGGGCAATCCTGTTTACGATTATGATGAACTTGAAAAACAAGACTTTAAGTGGTGGACTAATAGGTTTAAAAATACGCTTAAAATCTATGATTTTATTCGTATCGACCATTTTAGAGGATTTGATAGATATTATGAAATCGACTACGGCGAAAGCACGGCGTTAAACGGCAAGTGGGTTGAAGTTCCAAGCGATAAATTATTTAACAAAGTACATGAAAAAATTTCCGATAAAAAGGTTATTGCTGAAGATTTAGGCATCATTGACGACGGCGTCAGAGATTTGCTTAAAAAAGTTGGTTATCCTGGTATGCGCGTATTATCGTTCGCGTTTGACGGTGAAGAAAATAACGCATATTTGCCTGAAAATGTTGAAAAAAATTCGATTTGCTACACGGGTACACACGATAACGATACGCTTATTGGGCTCATTGACCATTTTAGCAAATGGGATTATGATAACCTTGTAAAAGGCGTTAAAAAGAGCGCTAAAAAACTTGGCTTAAAAGTGAATTGTTCGACCAAAACGGGGCTTGCAAAGGCGATTATTAAATTAGGTTACGCAAGTAGGGCTGACGTGTTTATTATTCCTATGCAAGACGCGTGCTTGTTAAACGGCGATTACCGTATGAATACGCCTGGTAGGGAAATTGCTAACTGGACGGTTAAAATTCCTAAAAAATACTTTAATACTAAAACGAAGAATTATTTAAAGGAATTAACGATACAATATAAGAGATAAATATTACGAAAAACAAAAAATAACACAAAAGATGAAAAAAACCCCTGTTTTTAGGGGCTTTTTTAATGAAACTTATCAATTTTTTAAGTAAAAGTATAAAAATTTTTATAAAAATATAGACACGCCCCTATATTTTGTGTTAAAATGTAAAAAGATATAGGAGATATAGTATGAAATGTGTATATTGCGGTTGTCTTGAAAGCAAAGTTATAGATTCGCGTTCGTCTGAAGACGCTACTACGATTCGTCGCCGTAGGGAATGTTTACAATGCGGTAAGCGTTTTACTACATACGAAACTATTGAGACTACACCTGTTTTAGTAGTAAAATCAAGTGGTAATCGTCAAGCGTTTGACCCGAATAAATTAAAAGCAGGTATTATCAAAGCGTGTGAAAAACGCCCTGTGCCTATGCAAAAGATTGACGAACTCGTTGATAACATTAAAAAAGCCGTTTATAATAATCTTGAACAAGAAATTACAAGTAAACAGATAGGTGAAATGGTTATGGACGGCCTTAAAGCAATTGATGAAGTTGCTTACGTTCGCTTTGCGTCAGTTTACCGTTCGTTTAAGGATATTTCGTCGTTTTTAAGCGAACTTGAAACAATGATTAAAAAATAATAAACTTTATTTGGAGATATTTTTATGCATCCAGGTCCTTTGTTTTCCATAGGCAGTTTCAAAGTTTACCCGTATGGTGTTTGTATTGCCATGGGACTTATTGCGTGTCTTATAGTTTTTTTTGCGTACACTTCTAAAATGGGCGTTAATGAAACGGTACAAGATTTCGTGTATTTCGTTGCAATTTTTGCTATCGCGTTAGGTTTTTTATCGGCAAAATTGTTTCAAGCGTTCTACGATTATTTAGCAAATCCTGAAGCGGGCTTTAATTTTGCCGAGGCTGGGCTTACCGTTATGGGTGGTTTAGTCGGTGGTATTATTATGTTCCTTGCTATATATTTTGGCGTAGGGCATTTAGTGTTCAAGAATAAAAACAATATGCATATAACCCAGTTTAACGAAGTTTTGCGCGTTGCACCTGCTTGTATTACGGTGGCGCACGCTTTCGGTAGAATAGGTTGTTTGATGGCTGGCTGTTGCTACGGTAGGGAAACTGATTCGGTTTTAGGTATTTTTATGCGT
>JAGCMG010000137.1 GCA_017646555.1 Clostridia bacterium
AAATTTAATCAAAAAGCGCTTTTTCGATAACGCCACCACCGATACATTTATCGCCGTCATAAAAAACTGCGTACTGTCCTTCGGTTATAGCGCGTTGTTTTTCCTTAAACCTTACTTCAATTCCATCGTCTTTAATATAGACGGTGCAAGCCTGTTCAGGTTGACGGTATCTAAACTTTGCCGTACACTCAAACTTATCTTCTTTAGGTCTACAAGGAATCCAGTTGCAAGCGTTCATTAAAAGTCCCGTTGAATAAAGCGCGTCTTCAGCACCGTGCGCGACGAATAAGATATTGTTTTCCAAATCCTTTTTAATGACGAACCATCTTGAACCGTCGTCGCCTTTTTGCCCACCTATGCCAAGCCCCCTACGCTGACCAAGCGTGTAGTACATAAGCCCACAATGTTCGCCAATCACTTTGCCGTCCATAGTGATAATTTTACCCGGCTTATTAGGAATATAGGTTTGCAAAAAGTTTTTAAAGTTTCTTTCGCCTATAAAACAAATGCCCGTAGAATCTTTTTTCTTTGCAGTTGCTAAATTATACTTTTCAGCAATAGCGCGAACTTCACTCTTTTCAAGTTTACCAAGTGGGAATAAAACGTTTTTAAGTTGTTCTTGCGAAAGTTGATTTAAAAAGTAGGTTTGGTCTTTATTATCGTCCTTTGCCTTTAAAAGATAATGAGTATCGCCGTCGTGAAGAATATCACAATAATGCCCCGTCGCAATAAAATCTGCGCCGAGCGAATACGCGTGCTCCTTAAAATCCTTAAACTTTATTTCACGGTTACATAATACGTCTGGGTTAGGCGTTCTACCTGCCGAGTATTCTTCTAAAAAATACTTGAACACTCTGTCCATATATTCCTTGGAAAAATTTACCGTATAATAAGGAATACCGATTAGATTACAAACCCTGCGAACGTCGGAAAAATCTTCTTCCGCCGTGCAAACGCCGTTCTCATCAGTTTCTTCCCAGTTATTCATAAATAAACCGATAACTTCGTAACCTTGTTCTTTTAATAAAAGCGCTGCAACGGAACTATCCACCCCACCGCTCATACCGACAACTACTCTCTTTGCCATACTATTCTCCTACACGCGTTATTTTAACATAATCCGAGCGTTTTTGCAATCTTTATTTTTTGCTTTTGCGTTTTTAGTTGTTTTAACTTTATTTTTTTGTTATAATATTTTAGCAATAAATTGTTTTATATTAGGCGATAAATTATATTATTGTTGGCGCGCACACGCACACGTACGCACACACACGCGTATACGCGTATAATTATTGTATATGTTTATTTTTTATCGTTATAAATATCTACCTGTAGCTCAGTTGGATAGAGCGTGAGACTCCGACTCTCAAGGTCATCGGTTCGACTCCGGTCAGGTAGACCAACTTTACTAAAGGTGAAACTATGCACGAATCATTTAAAAAGCGCGCTTTATTAGCGCTAAAAATCGCAACCGCCGTTTGTTCGCTCGTTGGGCTTGTTTTAAGTTTAATTTTTTACGCGCAAGACGGGTATTCGCACTGGTGGAAACGCTTGCTATTTTTCACAAGTCAATCAAACCTATTAGTAGGCGTTTTCTTTATCTTTTTTACACTTTACCCTTTAATCAAGTTTAAAGATGAAGAAAAAGCAAAACAAATAATTTGCACGATTAAATATTGTTTAACGATTGCAATAACGATAACGGGCTTTATTTTCTTAGCCGTGCTTGCTCCTTTTGCGCATAGAACAGGTTACAATGCGTGGTCGCTTTCAAGCATTTTAACCCACATTATAACGCCCGTTTTAGCCGCTAGCGATTACTTTTTATCCGATATGATACCACTTAAAAAACGGCACTTATTTTACTCACTAATTCCGTTCGTTTTTTATCTAATCTTTGCAAGCGTATTTTGTATTCTTAAAATCGATTTTGGTCGTGGTGAAGCCTTCCCTTACTTTTTCTTAAACTACTATTCGCCTGCTGGAATTTTTGGATTTTCCCCTACTACGCCACCTTTCGTTTTGGGTTCTTTCTACTGGTTTATAATTTTAATAGGAATAATACTTTCAATCGGCTTATTTTATATGAAAGTTCATCCGTCAAACAAACGCAAAAAATAATCCGTATTAAAATAAATACGCCCCAACCTTTTGGTCGGGGCTTTTTTTATAAGTATTTTTTTAGTTGCATTATTAGATTTTCAGCGTAGAAGGCAAATCCCATTTCATTCGGGTGAACGTTATCGGTAAAATACTCTTTAAACGGCGGAATCATTTTAAGACCGTCAATATGAATAAAGCCAAAACTTTCAGCAATGTTTTTAACCCTTTCGCGGGTTTGCTTAAAAGTACCCGTTTTTAACACCACGTCGTAATCAGTACGCCAAATAGGTGAAATTGCAAAGATTTTTTTGCCGTCGTATTCTTTCTTTATAAGGGACATATATTCTCTAATTTTAGTGGACATTTCTTCCCCGCTTTGCCAGTATCCAAAATCGTTCGTGCCGTATGATAAAATAACTACGTCGGGCTCAAAGTCAATCGGCGCAAAAGTTCTTTCAGCAAAGATTGCCCCACCGATACCGTTTATTACGCTTTCGGCATCAAAATGACGGCTCACTTTTTGCGCGTATGAAAGAGTATCCGTCATCGTTTCCCATCCTTGTGTAATGGAATCACCTATAAACAACATTTTCAAAGCGTGTTGATACGGCGTAACTTTCGTGGCGTTTTCAATCTCTAAATAATCAATCACGCCAGGTTCGTCGTGCGCGGGAAAATATATCGTTACGCGCTTTTTATCAAGCGCCCCACCAATGCTGTCGGTTATCGCAATTTTTACCTTTTCGTTTTTAGCGCGATATTCATCCATCAAAAACTGTCCACGGAAAAGATTATCTATATAAACTTCAACCTTTCTCCCTTTTGCAAAGGAAAAAACCACCGCGTCGCCGTCGGTATAAAAGTCTAATTTTACACCCGTCGTGGCTTCGGCGCGTTCGCCAAGGTCGTGTCTTATTTTATACCATTCAGCAACTTGATTAGGAGTACATTTCGCAAAATGAACGCCGTCATCTGCTATCGTCGTGTTTATACTACCGAATGAAATTTTTACTATTTCTTCATACGAAATAACCATCTTTCGCCCTCTCTTTAACCATTTTCAGCGTTAACGGTATCGTCAACTGCGACCATTTCGCTGTTTTTACTATCTATTTTAGGAGTTAATAATTTTGCCTTTTCCACGAATAAAAGCGCCATTGAATACAACATTGTAGGCCCTAAATTAAAGAAGTGACAGTCTAATAAACTTGTTAATAATAAGCCTAAAATACATACTGCTATAAATGTTGATTCGGCGTTTTTTTCCGATAAGAAAAGTTTAACCGTTTCAAAGCGATGGAACGCATAAGCAAGTAAACCAACCACACCACAAGACGCTAATAATTGAACGATTGTATTATGCCATCTTGGTGGTAAAATAGCCGTTAAATCGGTGCTTGACCACGAATATAAATCGTATTCCACAGGGAAGAAAGTTGAGCCGAAAATCGGTGCTTTAATAAACTGTTTAAGCCCTGCTTTATAAATATTTCCCCTACCCGAATCGTTGGTTAAACCGTTGTTTACTAAGGTAGCAAACATACCTAAAATTTGTTTATAGAACACGCACGCAATTATAATTGCAAGCGCGAGTAAAATTCCAAATACGATAAGGTGATTGCGCCTTGCTTTGCCTTTCGATTTAACGATTATCATTACGACACAAAGCGCGTAAACTACTGCGCCGAATAGCATTGACGCACGCGACATACTAAAAATTACGGCGACGAAAATTAAACTTGCAATGATTGAAAAAATCCAACCGTGGTTGCGTTTATAGGCAAAGTAGAACGACGCAGGCATAGCCATAACCATAAGCGCGCCCATATTGTTACATATGCCCCAACCCGTATAAATTAAGGCTTTATCGAAATTGCCTTTCCCTGCCACGTCGTTTTGAATATAAACGGTAATAAGTTCAGCCATAACGACGAACGCTACGAAAAACATTATCCATAAAAAGTATTCTTTTTTAACCTTTTCCCACTTAACGGCAAAGGCAAAAATGAAATAGATAGCAAAAAGTGATACGAATTGTAAAACGGAAAAGATTAAATTGTTAATAAAAGTATCACGCGTAAAATAACCTTTCGAGAAAAGTCCCGATAAGATATATGCAACGCCTAAAATAACCATACCAAGCGTCAATTTACGCTTTACCTTAAAGGCTTTTCTTACGCCGATATTTTTATCAACTATAAGCCTTATAATTAAAATAATTGCAAAAAGCCCTACCATAGCAACCAAATATTCAGCGCCATTACCAAAGGTGAAAACCGAATTAGGATTTTTACCAGGGTTATTTTTAGTTGACGGCGTTATATAGCAAAACGCAAACGCAGGAAGTAATGGTAAAAAGTCTTCCCCAAAAATAGCCGTGAAAATTCCACATAACACGATTATTCCGTAAACTAAAAGTTCAAGCCCGAAAGCGTTTCCTAAAACGGCTAATACTGCCGAAAGCGCCAAAAAATAAACGGAATTTAAAAACTTGTTTACTTCATTAGTAAACTTACTGTTTTTAATCCCGTAATAAAAGTTTTTTATCGAAGTACTCATTAAAATTTATCCGTGCGCGTGCGCGCTTTAATGTTATTTAGTATATTATATCATTGTTTACTAAGTAAAGTCAATAGTGCTTTGCAAAATCCTGTTTTAGAATTGACGATTTTGGTTAATATTACACTTTTTTCGCCTTTGTGTACCAAAAAACCACATATTAAAACAAATCGGGATAGAGCAAACTTTATAAAGGGATTGAAATTTTTGCTAAAATATGTTAAAATAGTAAAAAATCGACTGTTAGGAGTTTTTATGGCTTTAAAAGATATAGGTATAGGCAAAAAGAAATTTAACATGGCAGAAAAACCGTGGAAAACGCCTTGGTATTTAACCTGCCTTGAAGCAATCATTTTATCTTATTATATGGTTATAGCAAAACTTAAAATCAAAAAAGACCCGTCTATTAAAGACATTAAAGGTCCGTTTTTAATGTTGCAAAACCACGGCTCTTTTATCGACTTTGGCTTAGCTGTTAAAGCGTTTAAGTTAAGACCTATGACTTGGGTTTCTTCTATTGAAGAATTTAATCATAGAGAATGGCTTTTACGTTCCTTAGGCTGTTTTGGTAAAAGAAAGTTTACTGCTGACCTTAACGTTGTTAAAAACATTATGCACGCGTTAAAAAAGCAAAAATTACCGGTAGTTATCTACCCTGAGGCAAGATTTGCTTTTGCAGGTATTACGGAAGAAATTGATGCTAAAAGTTACGCAAGACTTATTAAAATGGCAGGTGTTCCTGTTGTAGTCGGTATTGCTAAAGGTAACTTTATTCGTTCTCCGCAGTGGCGTAAGCACCCTTACCAAAATATTCCTGCTGAAATGACTCTAACGCAAATTATAACAAAAGAAGAAACGGCTACCTTATCTGCCGAAGAAATTACAAAAAGGATTGAAAAAGCGTTCGATTACGACGATTATAAATATTGGCAAGAAAGTGGTAGACGCATTAAAAGTAAAAAGCGCGCCGAAAATCTTCACAAGGTTTTATATCAATGTCCGCATTGTAAAAAAGAATTTGAAATGACTTCTTACGGCACTACCTTAGAGTGTAAAGCGTGTGGCAAAAAATGGACGCTTACCGAATACGGCAAACTTGTTTCTGATGGTGAAGTTTACTTTGAACATATCCCTGATTGGTATAGATGGATTAGACAAAACGTCGAAACGGAAGTATACGAGGGGCGTTATTCTTTCAAAGACACTGCAAGAATTGAAAAACTTATTTCGTCCAGCAAAGGCTTTGTCCCTATCGGCACGGTTGAGTTAACGCACGGTGAAGACGGTTGGACGGCAAAGGGTAAACTTGATAACGGCGAAGATTTCTATCTCAATAGACCTGTTGATAGCATGTATAGTTGCCATATCGAATATGACTATAAAAAACGTGGTGACGCCCTCGAATTAGCAACGACGGAAGATACTTATTTCGTCTATCCGTTAAATAACGAAAATATTTTAACCAAATTCCACTTTGCTACGGAAGCGTTATATCATAAAATCACAGGCGACCATATCAAAAAAAGTTAATACTGATAACCAACAAGTTATTTATTAAATCATAACTTATTTATTAAACCACAACTTCGCGTTGTGGTTTTTTAATTTAAATAGCTGTTGCTTTTCTTCTTAAAAGGTGGTATAATGGGTTTAAGCAACGCGAGTTACTTAATAAACACCAAGGAGCGTAAAATGAAAAATCCTTTTGATAAACGCGTTATCAAAACACGCGCACTTATCATTGACACCTTTAAGGCTATGATAATTGAAATGGAATACGGCGATATCACCATTAAAACTTTGGCAGAACGGGCAAATATTAACCGTAAAACCTTTTACGCGCATTTTGAATGCATAGAAGACATCTTAAACGAACTTGCCGAAGAAATTGCTGATAGACTTTACTCTAATATGCAAGAAGTGGGGCTTTTAGATGAGCCGTCAGTTGATAAATTCGTTCAAGCAATGACTATGACTGCTAATGAAAACTTTGAACTTTATAAAAAGATTATGGTTGCTAACTCATATCGCTTTTTTATAAGGAACATTAAAAACATATTTAAAAACGCCGTTTTAACAACGCAGGTTGCAAATAAACTTTCTTGCACGCCTCAAGAACTTTATCTTTGTGGTGAATATATCGCGTCGGGCTTTGCAAAAATCTATAAAGAATGGATGGAAAACCCTAACGGCATAACGGCTGAACGCGTTGCTGAAATCGCAGGAAAAATGACCTTTTACGGCATTTCTTCTTTTATACCATTATAACAATATTTGAGAAAATTATAGCAATATTTGGGAGAGATTATGAAAAGAATAGCAGAATTTTATAAGATTTCAAAAGAAAACTTTTTAAAAACCGAAAGTTATACCGAAAGCGATTACGAAAACTTTTCGTTGCCAAAACGCGCAACGGCAGGTAGTGCCGGTTACGATTTTTACGCTATTAACGCTTTTACCTTAAACCCTAACGAAACGATTACCGTTGCGACGGGTGTTAGAAGTAAAATTGACGATGGTTGGGTGCTTAAAATCTATCCGCGCAGTGGTTTAGGCTTTAAGTATCGCGCAACCCTCAATAACACGGTAGGTATAATCGATTCTGATTATTATTATTCTGAAAACGAAGGGCATATTTTTATTCGAATTACTAACTGTGGCGATAAGGTTATGTCGGTAGAAAAAGGTCAAGGCTTTGCGCAAGGTATTTTCGTTGAATACGGAATCACCTACTCAGACGAAGTTACGGCAGTAAGAAACGGTGGTTTTGGCAGTACTGATAAAAAATAAGGCTTAATTTGGCTAACAACGGTATCGTAAAACGCTACCACGAATAATTTAAAATAAAAAAGGCAACCGATTTGGTTGCCTTTTTTTATAGCAATAAATTTACACAAATACTGTGCACATTACACTAACGTACGCAACGTAAACCACCATAAGAGAGATACCTTGCCAGCGTTGTAATTTTTGAGTAAATAAGGTTGGAACCAACGATAATGCGCCGATTACTAAACATACAGGCATATCAAGGTAAGCGTTTTGGTCGCCGAAAGGTAATGCCGTACCACCGATAAATGCACATACCGGTAAAATTAACGATAAGTCGATTATGTTTGCGCCGATAATATTCCCAACCGATAACGCGCCTTCTTTTTTAACGATAGCCGTAATTGCCGTAACAAGTTCAGGTAAAGAAGTGCCGATAGCAACGAAGATTGCCGATATAATTGCCGTAGGAATACCGATATTTTTAGCGATAATTTGACCGTTATCAACTAAAGGTCTTGCGCCTAACGCAAGCGCTGCAGCACCTACTACGAATTTAACGATATTGATAATAATGCTCTTTTTATCTTTTTTAGGTTTTTCTTGAGCAAGTTCAGGGTGTTCAATCAACTCTTGCTTTTCTTCTTTTAACGCTTTTTTCGCATCAGCAACGTTAACCACCATAAAGGCTATAAAGATTAAAAGTAAAATGATTGAGCCAAATATTGGAAGTTCACCGTAAAGCGCGAAGATTGCCAAAGTTACACAAGCCGATAACATTAATAAACTTTTAACTAATATGCCGTTTCTTTTCGCCATACCGGGCATAACCACTAATAAAAGCGCAAAAATAAAGCCGATATTAACGTTTACAGAGCCAACTGCGTTACCGATAGCCATAGTGTTGTCGCCACCGATTGCCGCTAAAATAGACACTAAAACTTCCGGCAAAGTGGTTGCGAAACTGACTATCGTTGCGCCGACTAAAACCTTTGGAATACCGAAAGATTCAGCAATCCAACTTGATGCATCAACGAAGATATCGCCACCTTTGACGATTAATACTAATCCTATGATAAATAGGATTATAGGTAAAATGATTTCTTTAAACATACCCTCTCCTTTCGCTCAATAAAAAAGAGCGAACACGTCGCTCTTAAAATTTTTTATAATTCGGGCAGACGCATTTATTTTATGTAAATAAACAAGTCTCATCATTTAAGACAAACCCGAACCTTACGGTTGTGATGACGAATTTGCCACGCTTACGCGCTGATTACTCCCTTTGACAATATAATACTATTATATACTTTATTTGTCAACAATTTTAATAACTATCTATCAGAAAGAGTGAATTTATATAATTCACTTTTTTTAATCCCACGCTCTTTCGCAACGCGTTTTAATGCCTCTTTTTTATCAAAACCCTGACTAACGTATATCGCTATTTGTTCTTCGGGCGAAATATTTTCGTCATAACTTTTACCCTTAAAACCCTCAACCACGATAACGAATTCACCCTTAGCGTCTTTACCTAAACCACTTGATAACATAAACTCAATGCGTTCTTCGTGAAGTTTAGTTATCTCTCTAACGGCTACGGCGCGTCTATCGCCAAACACCGAATAGATGTCCATTAAATCCTTTTCAACATCGTGTGGTGCTGAATAAAATAAAAGCGTAATATCAAGCGTTTTGTATTTTTCTAAAAACTCTACGCGTTCGGACTTTTTTTCCGGCATAAATCCTAAAAAGCAAAATCTTGCCGTATCAAGCCCCGATAAAACAAGCGCCGATACGCACGCGCACGCCCCTGGAATTACTGTAAATTCCAAAGAGTTTTCGCAAAGCGTTTTTACTAAAATATTGCCAGGGTCTGACACGATAGGCGTGCCAGCGTCGGAAATAAGCGCTATATTTTTGCCTTCTTTTAACTTTTCAACGATTTTTTCAGCGCTTTCTTTTTCGTTGAATTTATGATAAGAAATCAACGGCTTTTTGATTTCATAAGCCGACAAAAGTTTAAGAGAATGACGGGTATCTTCACAAGCGATTAAATCTACTTCTTTTAACACTTCAATCGCGCGCAAAGTAATATCTTTTAAGTTCCCTATCGGCGTTGCTACTATATATAACATAAGCGCTCCTTTTTTAACTAATTTACTAAATTGGGCAGTACCGTTACCCCGCATTTTGCATCTTTAACGGCTTCGATTAACACTAAATACGGGCTTTTTTTATCAGTCCCCGTAACGAACTGTAATCGCTTTACTTCAAGGTGAGATTTAGTCAACTCACTAATAAGTTCAGCCACTCTATCAGCCCTATGAACAAGACAAAACCTGCCACCACTTTTAAGCGCTTTTTTGACGGCTATGCAAAGTTCGCTAAAAGTTAAAGTAATTTCTTCTTTACAAACTCTAACGCTTAAATTTTCGTCCGTTTGTGGATAAGAACTATCTTTTTTTACAAACGGTGGATTGCATAAAATTAGCGAAAACGCACCGTTATATTCCACGCCGATATCTTGCACTTTTAAATTATTACAACTAACCTTGCCTTCCAAACCGTTTTCCTTAACGCTTTTAAGGGAAAGATTATAAAGTGCTTCCTGCATTTCAAAAAGCGTCAAAGAAGAAACCTTATCTTCGTTAAGCGCAAAAAAGTTTACACCGACAATCCCACTTCCTGAACAAAAATCAGCCACCTTATCGCCTTTTTTAGCCGTTGCAAAACGCGAAAGCAAGATAGCGTCGGAAGTAAAACGATACAAATCGGTATCTTGATAAACGATATAATCTTTAATGCCTAAATTTTCTTTTTCAATCATAAAAAATCAATCACTAAAAATAAATTTTAAAAGTAAAAGGACTTGCGCAATTAGCCCAAGTCCTTAATTTTATCCGCGTATTATTCTTCGGATATTGCGCCAACCGGGCAACCTGCTGCGCAGGTACCACAACTTACGCAAGCATCGGCGTCGATTTCGTATTGCGTATCGCCTTGCTTAATTGCATCAACCGGGCAACTATCTGCGCATGCACCACAGCTTACGCATTCATCGCTGATTTTGAAAGCCATAACACAATCCTCCTTTGATTTAATTTCATATATATGATATCACAAATTTTTCAATTTGTAAATCGTTATTTTAAAATATGTTTAAAAGGATTAATCTTCTAAATTTTTAAGTTCGTCGCTATCAATATCGTCGTCATCAGGTTTGCCGTTTTTAAATCTAACCTTTTCAAGTGGGAAGTCTTTGTAGATTTCACTACCGTCGCCTTTAACGACTTTTACCTTAACTTCAAGTTTTAACATATTGTTAGCAATAACCGTGCCGTTACCTTCTTCCGTTGATACGGTAGAGCCAACTTTCGGCATCTTTTTATAAACTTCAGAGTAATACGGATTTTCGTATTCTAAACAGCACATAAGTCTACCACAAAGCCCACTAATTTTAGTCGGGTTTAACGATAAACCTTGAGTTTTTGCCATTTTAATTGAAACCTTTTTAAAGTCAGGCACGCAAGAAGAACAGCAACACGCCCTACCACACGGACCAAAACCACCTAAAAGTTTTGTTTCATCTCTAATGCCGATTTGTCTTAATTCTATTCTAATTTTGAAAGTGGATGCAAGTTCTTTAACTAAATCCCTAAAATCCACGCGCCCGTCAGCAGTAAAATAGAACACGATTTTTTTGCCGTCGAACGAATATTCAGCGCCCGAAAGTTTCATATCGAGCCCAAGTTTAGCAATCTTTTCTTCGGCTGTCTTTATTGCCGACGGAATTTTCTTTTCGTTTTCTTTTATGAACGCGTCGTCCTTTTTAGTCGTCTTTCTAATTATAGGCTTTAACGGTTGAACTACTTCGTCGTCGTTAACTTCTTTAACGTCAAAAACGACCATACCGTATTCTAAACCCTTTGCCGTTTCAACTATTACGCCGGAGCCGACTTCATAGTGTTCGTCCTTATTTGCGGGGGCAAAATAATACACTTTAGAAGTGTTCTTAAATTTTATCCCTACTATTTTTTCCATTTATATTTACCCTCCAAAATTGAAAGTAGTAACCTTTCAATGAGCATAATATCGTTATTATTAAAATATTCGCGCTTTTTAGCCTCACTCACTTTAGTTAAAGCAAAGAGCGCCGACGGGGAATTATAACCCGTAGTTTTCTTAAAATATTGCGTTCGTGGTGCGTTTTCAATTAACCGTTCAGCGTTAAAATAGACCGTCATATCACGAAATAACACTTCAAGCGCATTTAAAAAGTCTAAAATTTTAACACCTGAAGAAGTTATTTTGTTAGTAACCGATAAAACGTCTTTGCTTGAATTTAACTCTACTAAAACGCTTTCTGCTAAACTTACTGCTAACGCGTATTTATCGTCGCCATAAAGGGCAAGCGTCCCCCCTATCGTGCCGTCGTAAGAATAACACGCAGTTTTTAGCCGTTCTTCATCAGGGCAATCTTTTATTAAAGTTTCGAACAATTGCATAGGTTCAAAAAGTGGAATTTCTATCTTTTTAACCCTTGACTTAATGGTGGCAAGCACACCTTGCTCACTACTTGCGCCTATTAAAATAAAAGTATTTTCAGGTGGCTCTTCAACGGTTTTTAACAGTTTGTTTTGCGCCGTTTGGTTCATATCGCAAATATCTTCGATTATGAAAAGTTTACTTTTAAGTTCGTACGGCTTTACGAAACTTTCCGTCACTATTTCGTTAGCGTCGTCAACCGTGATTTTATCGCCGACGGTTTTAGGAAAAAACTTGACGTCAGTCAATTTTTCTTCATTAATTTGACGGCATAACCTACAACTATCGCAAAACTCTTTCTCTTTGCAAAGCATAAGTTTAGCGAACACTTTTAAATATTCCCTTAAATACGCTTTATCGTGCGTTAAAACAAGATACGCGTGCGAAAGCCTATCACTTTTTTTATCAAGCGAAACCTGCTTTAACGCGTTAGTTTGTTTTAAGAGTTTTACAAAATCTGCCATAGTTTAACCGATTATTCCCCTTTCTTTAAGCGCAGAAAGTATGTTTAAGTGCGTCTGTTTTCTTTCGCCCATACAATCAATTGCAACTATGCGTTCGGGTGATTTTTTTAACATTTCAAGATATCCAGCATACACTTTTTCGTGGAATACAAGCCCGTTTTGCTCTATTCTATCGTTAGCATCAGCCCCACCTTTTCTCTTAAAAGCGTCGGCTGGTGAAATGTTTAAAAATAAAGTAATATCAGGCATACAAGTAGTTATCGCCCTATCGTTGATTTTTGCAATATAATCGTAACCTAACCCACCTGCATACGCTTGGTAGGCAAACGACGAATCGATATATCTATCGCAAAGCACGATTTTACCTTGCTTTAACGCTGGTAAAATAACGCTTTCGATATGTTGAACTCTTGCCGCGGCGAATAAAAGCGCTTCGGTAACAGGGTGCATATCTTTATTGTTAGCGTCAAGTATTACGGCGCGAATTTTTTCGGAAATTTCAGCCCCACCCGGTTCACGCGTGTAGATATAGTCGATAGAATTTTTATCAAAATATTCTTTTAAGAGTTTTAGTTGCAAGGATTTCCCTGCGCCTTCACACCCTTCTAAAGTTATGAATTTGCCTTGTTTCATATTAACCTAATAAGTTGGTTGTATTTTTAATTATTGTCGTTATTACGGTAAGCGTTTCGAACTGAAGCGCAGGTTGGTATTTTAACGAGTTAAACGCTAAAAGCACTACCCCGTCCCCCGTCGTTTCGCCTTGTAACACGCCGTACTTGGTTATAGAATCCTTCCCTTCAACGACTGGTAATTTAGAAAAATCAATAGCGTATTTTTTTGCGCCTTTTGCTAATTCTTTTTCATAGTCGTCTTTATAGGTTTGTTTATTGCTGATATTATACGCGCTATCGTATTTAACGTACTCAACGAAAATATCGTAAGTTAAAAGTGTTTTTAAGTCCTTTACGTTTTCAAAAAGTTTTTCAATGCGCGCTTTTTCTTGAAGTACGCCTTCTGCTTTTTGTTCGTCGGTTTTAAAACGCTTGTCCTTTTTTAGACGCGTATTAAACTCGCTGACGACGGCGCTTTCTGAAATATTATCTTTCGATAACGGCTCAACAGCGTTTTTATCGAGCATAAACTTTTCCGCATAAGCGTACGCGTCTAAATACATAGTGTCAAAATCGTATTCGCTATTTTCATAGTCGATTAAACACTCTAAGTACGACGGCGTACGGTTACCATCCTTATCTTCGGTTATATGCGAACAAATCATAATATCGCCAAAACCTGCCGACAAATACGCAGTAAGTTGTGTGGTTTCATACGAAGCATCAAAATGCAAAGTGGAATATTCTTGTATTTCGTAACTTAAAGTTTTACCCACACCGAATTCTGCGTTGATATTCGTAACGCAAGTTCCATCCATATCCGATGAATAATAAATATTAAATTGTTGACCTAAGGT
>JAGCMG010000138.1 GCA_017646555.1 Clostridia bacterium
CCTATTTTGTTTATATATAGCAAAGAAGATATTTATTCTCTTCCTGAAAAAGGGAAACTTTTATATGATACTTGCCAAAGTGAAAAGAAATTAGTATGGTTTGAAAAAGGCGGACACTCAAGAGTAAGAATAAACAATCAAGAGAAGTATGATAACACGATAATGGAGTTCTTGAGGAATACTTTTAATACATAAGGGGGTGTACTTTGAGAAAGAATAAAAAAACACGAAGTTTAAAAAATACCAAACGTATAGTGGCCTTAATAGCGATTTTAACGGGGTTAAGTAGCGGTACTATATTTGCAGCGAAAGAGATATATGATTCTTGTTTTGATAGATATGACAAAAAAGAATTGTATACAATCTATGGCGAATTTGATTATAGCAGAGTGTCTTATAAATTAGATAGACAGTTGTTTAATTTTTATTCAAGCCAAGTTAAACTTCAAGGATATTTCTATCCTTCAGAGAACTCAAAAGGGGTGGTTGTTGTTAGCCATGGAATGCATGCAGGGGCTGATGATTATTTGCCAATCATAGAGTATTTGGTTAAAAATAATTATTCGGTATTTACTTATGATTGCAAGGGAACGTATAATTCTGACGGTGATTCTACTATAGGAATGATTACACCTCTTGTGGATTTAGATAATGCCTTGAATTTTATAGAAAGTGATTCATATTTGTCGAAACAACCATTGTTTTTGTTGGGGCATTCTTGGGGTGGCTATGCAGTAACGTCGGTATTATCTATCCATAAAAATATTAATGCTTGCGCTGCAATTGCTCCTTTTAATAGTGGGTACACACTAATATATGAAAAAGGGGAACAGTATGCAGGGCCATTGGTTGGTGGAATGCCAAAAGTATTTTTAGATATTTATCAAAAAATATTATTCAAAAATTACACAAAGTATAATGCTGTAAAAGGAATCAATAGTACAAATATACCCGTATTAATCGCTCATGGAGAGAAGGACAGCATTATTGATTTTAATAGACAAGCCGTAATAGCTCACAGAAATAAATTAAGGTTAGAGAATGTGTTTTATTATGTTGGCAAAGATGAGAATGCTGGCCATAATACGATAATGCATTCAAAAGAGGCTGTTAGATATCAAAAAGAAATTGCATCCAAATTAGCAGAACTCAAAGAACAAAAAGGGAAATCTTTGAGTGATGATGACTTAAAAGAATTTTGTAATAATGTAAATCATTCGCTTTATAGCGAAGTAAATGAAGAATTAATGTATCAAATCATTGATATGTTTAATAAAACAATTTGAGGAGGATATTATGTATTGTAAAAAATGCGGTAAATTTATTGGCAACGATTCAGAACTGTGTGATGAATGCAGATTGAAGCAAGATACGATTTTTAGCGAATTTTCAGAAAAGAAAGAAGAGGACATTGCGTCGGTATACTCTAATGTAAATGTGCCAAGTAGCAATCAAATTAGTTTAGGAAAATCTATTGCTGCAATTATATTATCAGATATAGGTTTTTTCTTGATATATATGGGCCTTATTTTGTTCCCAACTGCTGCTGCATATGTGGATTTTAGTGGAGCAATTGCTTTTATGATTTTTGGCGCCATTCCTAGTTTGTTAGGATTAATTTTTGGGATTCAGTCAATAAGTTATTTTAGGGCTACCTCTATGATAAGGAGCGGGAAAAGAATCCCTGTATTAATCCTTGGTATTTCATCAGTTGTAATGGCTGCCATAGGGTTAATCATTGTATTTATGATGTTCGCTATTTATGACATTGTAATGTAAAACAACATATTTCTGTGAATGGATGCAAAATAAAAATTCTTGATAAAACGGTCAGATGTCCTAATCCTTGGATAACTGGCCGTTGTTGTTTTTGCGAGATTTTATATAATATATTATGTATTTATATTTATTTTAATACAATAGTAGAGAAACGGGGTGCATATAATTTAATTACGACTGGCGTATTTCAATTTTTATTGACAAATTGAAATACGCGAGAATATTAATCTAATTTATTTCAGTTTGAGTAATAAAAATGGAAAAAAGCAAGAGCTAAATATTGACTTATTGATGGAGGATCAATGATAAAAGCAGATAGATTTAGTGTGCGTTTATAACAAAAAGCGGGTGAAAAACATATTATATTAGGGGTGAAAGGTATGTTGAACGTTGCTGAAATAGACTTAAAAATTTTAAGGCAAAACGCTATAAATATAAAAAATTTCTTGCCAAGTGGGGTAAAGTTTTGCGCCGTTGTAAAAGCCGATGCGTACGGTCACGGAGCGGAAACGGTGGCTAACGCTATACACGATTTAGTGGATTTTTTTGCCGTGGCGCTATATGAAGAGGCTTACTCATTAAGGCTCGCTGGCGTAACAAAAGAGATTTTAGTTTTAACTCCCCCAAAAAATAGCGACATAAAAAAAGCTATTGAAAACGGAATAACTTTTTGCGTACAAGACGCGTTAGATATTATAAAAATTCAAAAAGTTGCAAGCAGACTAAAAAAGACGGCAACAGTTCAAATAGCGTTAAACACGGGTATGAATAGGCTGGGCGCAAACGCTGACGAAGTTTTACCGATTTTACAAGCGTTAGAAAAAAGCCCAAAGGTGATTTTGACGGGTGCGTATTCGCATTTTTATAATGCAAAGTCAAAAAATGCCCGAGAAAAGCAAAAGAAGATTTTCGGCTTAATGCTAAACAAAATTAAAGAAAAATACCCAAATATCACGGCACATATTTCGGCAAGTGGTGGGGTTTTAAACGGCGAATTTTATGACGCTGTAAGAATAGGAATAATGCTTTACGGTTATTACCCTTACAAAAGAAAAAAACCCACGATAAAAATTCGACCTGTAATGAAAGTTTATACTTTTTGCGTTAAAGAACGACTCTTAAGTGCTGGGGAAAACCTTTTATACGGCAATTTTAAGTTAAAAAATAAAGAAGAAATTTCTTTAATACGCTTTGGGTACGCTGACGGACTATCAAGAAATTCTAAAAAATTGACCTTAAATAAGCGTTGTATGGATTTATCAGCAGTAAAAAAAGCAAATAAAACAAGAAAATTTTATATTTTAAATAAAAATGCTGATGAAATTGCTAAAAAGTATGATACAATAAGTTATGAGATACTAACCAGCGTTTCACGGCGCACGGAAAAAATTTATTTAAGGTAAAATTTATGAACAAGTTCAAACATAAACTTTGGTTTTACGCTAAAGACGCTATCATTAACTACGCGTATCTTATTACGGGTGGTTTTTTGGCATTTATAATTTCATTTTTTACTAAAGATGGCACTTTCCCAGATTACGTGTGCACGATTCTTTCGGCTATAAATATTATCGTTTACGCTTTCGTAGTATTTATAGCGTATATGAAAACGGGTGGGGAAGCGCTTGTTAAAAAGCATTCTAACGACGTTGAAAGGCGACATATTTTGGAAACCCGTCAATACCACGAAATAGATAAAGTAGGCGAACATAACAAAAAGAACCCTTTAATTTTTTCACTTATTATGGTTGTGCCGTTATTTATTGTTTTACTTGTACGAATTATTTTAGATTTATGCAAAGTACAAGCGTTAGCGTATACTTCGGTCATTAAAACGCTTTACGGTTTATTTTATACTTTTTTCTACGGAATATCGCATAGCGCAAGCGTATATTTTATAGCGATTGGCTTAGTGATTTTTATTTTCACAGCGTATTTTGGTTATTATTCAGGCGTTAAAAATTCGCAAAAAACTTACGATAAAGCCGAACGACTTAAGAAAAGAATTGAGGGCGAAAAAAATTGAGAGTAGTCGGTGGGAAATACCGTTCGCGCGTGCTTGCCGAATTTAATGGCGACGAAATACGACCAACGGCGGACAAGGTGAAGGAAAGTTTATTTAATATTTTAGGGGATAGCGTTGAAAACGCCGTGTGCTTGGACCTTTTTGCAGGAACGGGTAGCGTTGGTATAGAAATGCTTTCGCGTGGGGCAAAATCCGTCGTTTTTACCGACGTTAGAAAGGAAAGTTTAGCCGTCGTTAATAAAAATCTAAACTCTCTATCGTTAAGCGCGGAAGTTTTGCATATTTCGGCGATAGATTATCTAAAAAAAGTTGATAAAAAGTTTGATTTAATTTTTATTGACCCACCGTATAAAACAGGGCTTGGGATAGAGGCGTTAAAGGTTATAAAAGAAAGGGGGCTACTAACGAAGGACGGCGTAGCCGTGTTTGAAAGTGAAAATCCGTTTGGCGATAATTCTTTAGGGCTTTTTAAGTATGACGAGAGAAAATACGGCAGGACGTATATTACTTTTTTTAAGAACAAAAAGAGTAGTTGTGTGTTTGCAGGGACTTTCGACCCAATCACGAAAGGACACGAAAAGATAATCGAAAGGGCTAGAAACGAATTTGAAAAGGTGTTTGTAACGATTATGGTTAACCCCGACAAACAGCCGTTTTTTCCACTTGAAGATAGATTTTCGTTTATTAAAGAGTTATATTTAGACGATAGCGCGATAACTGTTTGCTATCACGAAGGGCTTGCAGTTGAGTTTTTACAAAAAGTCAATACACCGTACTATGTTCGTGGTATTCGTAACGAAACTGACTTGATTTACGAAAAGAACAACGAAAATCTTTCTAAAACAATCTACCCCGATTTAATAACTATTTATTATAAAGCCGATAAGGAAGATTGTAAGTTGAGTTCGACTTCTATTCGTGAAAAGATTGAGAGTGGGGAAGATTATAAAAAGTTTTTACCAAAAAAAATAGCCGATAGAATTATTCAATCGGCAAAATTAATTAAAAATGACGATAAATAAATAGCAAAAAACAAAACTAAAAAGCGCCTGTGTGATTTTATAAATTAAAAATCCACGGGCGTTTATTTTTTCTTTATGTAATAGATAAAGCGAAAACGCTAAAATATAAAGCCCACCGATAGAAAATAAAAACGCGCAAATAGAAATTATAAAAGGGGTTGGGGTTGTAAAAAACAAACAACCGAAAGTCGTGTCGATTAGCCCAAATATTACACCTTTAAAAGTTGAAGGCAAATTATTTATTGCCGTAAAAGAATTAAAAATATTTAGATAAGTAAATAAAAAAGTTGACACGGCAAGCGAAATTAAAACGCTTTTAACTGCTATAAAAACGCGTTCGTCGTTTGCTTTTTGTTCTATTAAATTTATTGAATATAACTTGCTAATATTTTTATTAAAAAGGGGTGAAAGTAATACGGTTGACAAAAAAATCGACGCGTAAATCAATACGCCTATTTTAATAGAATTAAACGATAAAATCCCGACTGCGCCTATAATGAGTAAGGGTGAGGGGATATAAGCGTATTTAACTGCACGCTCTAACTCAAATTCGTTTATGGCACGGTTTCGGTATACCGTTATAAGCGATTTTATGCCAAAAGGGTAGCCGATTAGTAAATTTTGAAGTAAAATAAGTAGGATTTCGGCGTTAAAAGAGAAATTTTTGCTTAAACTTTTTAATGGTTTTAAGACGGTGTTTTTATCGATAAAAAAGGTAAAAATTTGCGTTGCCGTTAAAAAAGGCAGGGTTAAAGGTAAGACGGTAAGCGCATAAATTTTTACGGCTGATATAGAAAAAACGACGAATTTATTGCTAAAAAACACGGCGTAAAAAATAAAGGCTACTATAAATAAAATTCCTACGACTTTAACCGTTTTAATAAAAAAATTTTTCACGCTTAATTTTATTAAAAATCGGCTAATTTTATGCAAAAACTTGAAAAATTTTACCGTTTGTGTTAATATAATCGTATGGACTTATTTGATTTTAGTAAAGAAGAAAAGCAAGCGTCTATTCCACTTGCTGAGCGTATGCGAGCAAGAAATTTATCGGAATTTTTTGGGCAAAAACATTTGGTTTCGGAAACGGGGCTTTTAAGACGCGCTATAAAACTTGATAAACTTGGTAGTTGTATTTTTTGGGGTCCCCCCGGTTGTGGCAAAACGACTTTAGCAAATATAATAGCGCTTGGTACTGACGGGAATTTCGTTAAGTTAAACGCTGTTAGTAGTGGCGTGTCGGACGTTAAAAAGGTTATCGACGACGCAAGAAACGCTAAAAAAATGTACGGCAAAAAGACTTATCTTTTGCTTGATGAGTGTCACCGTTTTAACAAAACTCAGTCGGACAGTTTATTGCCTGCGATTGAACAGGGCGATATTATTTTTATCGGCTCAACGACGGAAAATCCGTTCGCATCAATGACGCCTGCTATCGTTTCAAGATGTCGCGTGTTCGAACTTAAAAGGCTTGACGACGAATCGGTTAAAAACGCGCTAAAAAAAGCGCTTTTAGATAAAGAGCGTGGTTTAGGCAAACTTGATATTACGGTAAATGAAGATGCTTTAACGCATATTGCAAAAATTTCGGCAGGGGATTTACGCGTTGCGTTTAACGCTTTGGAACTTGCATCTTTAACGACTGAACCTGATAAGGACGGCACCGTTACCGTTACATTAAAAGATGCAGAAGAGAGTATACAGCAAAAGCAATTATCTTTTGACGAACAAATGTATTACGATATGCTTTCGGCGTTTTGTAAAAGTTTGCGTGGTAGTGATAGCGACGCTGCGCTTTATTATATGCACCGTTTAATTTCGGGTGGTTGCGACCCCATGCTTTTAGCAAGAAGATTAGTAGTCCACTCAAGTGAAGACGTGGGTATGGCTGACCCTAACGCGTTAGTAGTTGCAACTTCGGCTATGCTTGCCTTTGAAAAAATCGGCTTACCTGAAGGGTTAATTCCGTTATCAAACGCAGTTATTTACGTGGCTGAAGCGCCTAAATCAAACGCTGTTATTCTTGCTATGGAAGAAGCGCAAAACGACGCTAAAACGGTTAGAGCAGACACCGTTCCGTCGCACTTAAAAAATTCGGTTTACGCAAGTAGCGAAGATAAAAAGTTATCGCAAAACTATAAGTATCCACATAACTACGGTGGGTACGTTAAGCAACAATATTTACCTGACGCGTTAAAGGATAGGGTGTACTATAAACCTACCGACAACGGCTTTGAAAAACGCGTTAAAGAAATCCGTAAAGAAAAGGGAAAGGACTAATTTAGCGCATAACGGTATGATGAAAATTAACCATAAATAATAAAAAACCACCGTTTTTGGTGGTTTTTTTCGTTAAACTTTTACTATTTCCGTAAAGTATTCGTTCGTTCTGTTTTTAGAAATTAGATTGTATAAATCGTTTGCTAAAATATCGATATTTAACACTTCTTGCGCAAGTTTTTTAACTTCGGCAAAATCTTTTTTTCTGGTTAAAATTTTAATATCGGATTTTTCGTTTAGTAATGAAATTAAGTCTTTTGAGTTTTCGTTCACGGCTAATATTTTAGCGTAAAGTGGATTGTCAAGCGCTTTAAATACTAACTTTTCTTTAATGCCTAAAAGGTTAGATACGATTATGCGTCTAATTCGTGCTAAAGTGTAGCGTTTAGTGGAAATTTTATCAAGCGCGCTACCGTAATTGGTATTGTCTTTAATAAGCGCTTTTATACGATTTTCAAGCCCTTCGGTGCAATCTAAAATTTGCGCTAAATTTTCGCTATCTTCCGTATAGAGTTTAGCCATTAAAATTTCGGAAAAATCGTACGGCGTTTTAGGTAAGTCCTTATAAACGAATTTAGGTATACATTTTTTAAGCGCACCCGTTTTCTTTTTTTGCAAACTTGCCCTTATTGAAGTTGCGCTCGTTATTCCTTTTTTAAGGCGCGTATCGTTATGAATGTTATCTCTTACTATCGGTAAAAGATTAAAATTTGCGTCCGTTTTGATAACGGCTTTTGCGTACTCTAACGCTAAAATATTATTAGGCGTGGCTATCAGTTTTTCGTCAAAGCCGGTTAGGTTTGCTTCTTTAATAGCGTTATATCTTGCCTTAACTGGGGAAACGCCCGTTTCAAGTTCTTTCTTTATTAAACTTTTTAATTCCTTGCTTTCTTTAAGCATAATTTGACCGGCATTTAAAAATTCTTCAGCCGTGCCGTTTTCAACGCCAAAGCAAAGGCTATCCACGACGTTTAAGTCTTTAAGAATTTTAACTGCGCCACTTGCGAAAATTTCAGCGTTAGCGACTGAAAAAATCGCTGGAAGTTCTATTACGATATCAGCGCCAGCAAAAATTGCATGGCGCGCTCTAGTGAACTTATCCATAACGGCGTTTTCACCGCGTTGTGTAAAGTTTCCACTCATAATAACTAAAATTTTGTCGGCGTTAAATTCTTGACGGATTTTATTTAGTTGATACAAATGCCCGTTGTGAAAGGGATTGTATTCGGCTATAACCGCAATGATTTTCATAATAAACCCTTATAATAGTTAATAACTATTTATTTTTAATTGCCTAAAACCCTTGCCGTTTTAAAAAAAATGAGTTATAATAGTCAAGGTGTGGGCTAAATTAAGTATACACCGTTTTTACAAAATAATAAAGCGTTTTCGCTAAAATAAAGCGTAACGCGTTAAGGAGAAGGTATGTCAAACATTTTAGAAGGAATTTTTCAAAGAGCATCTGCACTTAACAAAACGATAGTTTTACCAGAAGGTGAAGACAAAAGAGTAGTTGCCGCTGCAAGCGACGTAGTTAAAAAAGGTATTGCTAAAATCGTTTTATTAGGTGACGAAAACGAAATTAAACAAAACAATCCTGACGTGGATTTAACGGGCGTTACCGTATTAAATCCTGTAACTTACGAAAAAACTGACGCTTATGCCGAACTTCTATTCAATCTTCGCGCAGGCAAAATCAACAAAAAGACCGGCCTTGCTGAATTCCCTGAAATTGAAGATGCGAAAAAGAATATCTTAAAAGATTACACTATGTACGCGGCTTTAATGATTAAAATGGGTGATGCTGACGGTATGGTTTCGGGGGCTTGCCACTCGACGGCTAACACTCTTCGTCCAGCGTTACAAGTAATCAAAACCAAAGCAGGTACTAAACTTGTTTCTTGTTACTTCTTAATGGTTGCTCCAGAAGGTGGCAATAAATTCTGTAAAGACGATTGCTTTATCTTTTCTGATAGCGGTCTTGTTCAAAACCCAACGAGTGAAGAACTTGCTTATATCGCACTTTCTTCTGCTGAAAGCGCACAAGCAATCGTTGGGATGGAACCAAAAGTTGCTTTCCTTTCACACTCGTCAAAAGGCTCGGCTAAACACGCTGACGTTGATAAGGTTGTAAACGCGTTCAATTTATTTAAAGAAATCGCACCTACCGTTAAGGCTGAGGGTGAACTTCAATTAGACTCTGCAATCGTTCCGGAAGTTGCTGCTCTTAAAGCGCCGAATTCTGAAGTTGCTGGTCAAGCAAACGTTTTAATTTTCCCTGACCTTGACGCAGGTAATATCGGTTATAAATTAGTAGAAAGACTTGGTGGATTTACGGCTATCGGCCCACTTTGCCAAGGTTTTGATAAGCCTGTTAACGATTTATCGCGTGGTTGTAAAGCGTCTGATATCGTTGCAGCAGTAGCAATCACTTGCTTACAAGCAAATAATAAATAAAGGGGTACGGGTATGAAGATTTTAGTATTAAACGCAGGTAGTTCGTCACTAAAATATCAACTTATTGATATGGAAACGGAAAAAGCAATCGCTAAAGGTGGTTGTGAAAGAATTGGGCTTGACGGCTCTAAATTAACTCATAAAGCAAACGGCGCTGAAACGGAAATTTTATCGCCTATGCCAACTCATAAAGAAGCAATTGCGCTCGTTCTTAAATCGTTAGTTGATGAAAAAATCGGCGTGATTAAGAGTATGGATGAAATCGACGCAGTAGGTCATAGAATCGTGCATAGTGGTGAAAGTTTCACTTCTTCAGTTCTTTTAACCGACGAAAATATCGCGCTTTGCGACGCTAACTCTGATTTAAGTCCACTTCACCAAAAACCAAACTTAACGGGCGTTGCTGCTTGTAAAGAACTTATGCCTAATACGCCGATGGTAGGCGTGTTCGATACGACTTTCCATACGACTATGCCTGACTATGCGTTTAGATACGCTATTCCTAACGAATACTACGAAAAATATAAAGTTCGTCGTTACGGTTTCCACGGTTCAAGCCACAAGTTCGTTTCGCAAGAAGCGGCTAAGTATTTAGGTAGAAACGACCTTAAAATCGTTACTTGCCACTTAGGTAACGGCTCGTCAATGGCAGCAGTTAAAAACGGCAAATGTGTAGATACGTCTATGGGCTTAACCCCACTTGCAGGCGTTGCTATGGGTACGCGTTCAGGCGATATTGACGCTGCTGTGGTTGAATATCTTTGCGATAAGACTGGGATGACTTACCGTGAAACTTTACAAGTATTAAACAAAAAATCGGGCGTTGCTGGTATAAGCGAAGTTTCTTCCGA
>JAGCMG010000019.1 GCA_017646555.1 Clostridia bacterium
ATCAAAAGAACCAAACCCAACCGTTAGGGTTCGGATTTGGTTCTTTTTGGCGGAGAGTGAGGGATTCGAACCCCCGTGGGCTTGCACCCAAACGGTTTTCAAGACCGCCTCGTTATGACCGCTTCGATAACTCTCCGTATAAGAATTTATTCATTTATTTGTTTGATACTTGCAAACGACTCTAATATAATACAATATTTAAAAAAATTTTGCAAGCGTTTTAATAGCAATATTTTTATTTTTAGCAATAAAATTTTTCCTAATTAAATTTGTGGTGTTTTGCGATAAAAACAATTTTTAAATTATTAATTATAAAAGCGTTGGCTCTTAAAAGGAAAAAGATTGACGGGGGCAATAAATTTTGGTATAATTTACTAAAATTACAAGGAGGTGTAAAATGAGAATAAAGTCTATTAAATTTATCGTTATATTAGTAACGTTTCTTTCAATTTTCACCGCGCCTACCTTTGTAATGGCGAAAGCAACAACAAAAAACTTGCCGACCGATACTTTTAGTAGCGTTTTAGTGCAAGAAGAGTATAGCGTAGCAAGGTCAATGCTTGCCTCGCACGAACAAATAATGTACGATGCTTTAAAAGACGGTTTGACAGAAATTGCGTTTGGAAATAAATCTTCTTCAGAAGTAATCATTTCAAGCACTGTTATTAAATCTTTTGGCGTTAAATATATTTGGACGGCAAGCGAATTAAACCTTTCAACTATGAACTCAAGCGTTGCATTGCAAGCGTTTTATGAACAATTTGATTTGCGTAACATTGTTACCGCGCTTTTAAGCGATTGCCCGTACGAACTTTATTGGTTTGATAAAACGCAAGGCTACGTAGCCGGCGCGTCAATGTCTACTTCGTCAACTAAAGCAACCGTTAATGAGCTTTTTATAGAATTTCAAGTAACTATTAACTATCAACCGTCTAACTACGACGCAGAAAACCCAACAATCGATACGAATAAAGCAAAGGAAACTCAAACCGTTTTAGATAATGCAAACGCTTTAATTGCAAGTGCCTACGATTATACGGATTATGAAAAATTGCTTTATTATAAAAATGAAATATGTAACGCCGTGTCCTACGATTCGTCGGTTGTTTCAAGCAGTTATAACGGGGGATACACCAACGTTTGGCAAATGATTTCAGTTTTTGATAATGATTCGTCAACTAACGTTGTATGTGAAGGTTATTCAAAAGCATTTAAATATCTTTGCGATAATACCGATTTTTCAAGTTCGTTAATTAGTTGTCATATGGTAACGGGATTTATGAACGGTGGCGGACATATGTGGAATATCGTTACTATGGAAGACGGTAAAAATTATATCGTTGACGTAACAAATAGCGATTCGGGTACGGTGGGGCAGAACGGTTCACTTTTTCTAAAAGGCTATTCAAGTGGTAACGTTAGTTCAGGCTATAATATTAACAATAATTCATACACTTACGACGACGATATAATACTTTTATATGGTACGAATAGTTTTTTATCATTAAGTAACACAACATACAATCAAATTACCGATACTATAAAGATAACCGTTGCTGAAAATTTAATTTACGACGGCAACGCTTTAACGGTGGGAACCTCTGCAACTGATATAATTTATTCATTATCTTCGGGCTCGTCAACGCGATATAATTGGACGATAAATTGGTATAATACACTTAACGGCGATATGTCTGAAAAAATATCTTACGCACCGATTGACGCAGGTGAATATTTTGTTGAAATTATAGCAACAAGCAAATATTTTTCTTCGACGACTTATAGAAATTTAGTTAAAGTCATTATTGAAAAATCTGTTTTAACTATTGAAACGGTTACGCCTTACGGCAAGGTTTACGACGGTAATAATAAAATACCCGTAAGCGTTACTTTGAGTGGAATAATCGGCGATGATATAGTTACTGTTGCTGACAGCGTTTATGGTGAAATTTTAAGTTCAAATGTAGGTGAATATTCTAAAATTTTAATCAAAAATGCTATTTTAACGGGTGAAGACGCTAAAAATTATGAGTTAAATGTTTCAAGCGATTATATTGAATGTGATTTAATAACCGTTGAAAAAGCAATTCCGACGGGCGAATTATTGGCCTATTTAAGTGGTGAAGATAAGCCTTTATGTGATATGGAATTTAACTATGAATTTATCGGCGTTTTCGGCGAAACTTTAACTGGCATAATTAAAATCTTTAACGCGAACGGAGATGAGGTTTTACCGACCGATATTTTTGTAAAAGAACAAACTTATACTTATGAATTTACCCCTGATAATGTAAACTATTCAATAGTTACGGGCGATTTAAAAGTTGGTTTGCCACAGCAACCTAACACTAATAATCCAAGTGTTGAAGACAATATTAATGGATTTACGATTATTAGTTGTACTTCCTCAATAAACACTATTGAAATTATAAATATCGCTATTATATCGTTAGTCGTATCATTTGTTATTATGTATCTTCGTAAAGTAAAAATCAAATAAAAATGCCCGAACATAGTTCGGGTTTTTTATTATATAAAATCTTGTGCGTTCAAAATCTTGTAAAAATATAAAAAATATGTTATAATACTATAAAATATACAAGGAGTAGTTATGAAAAAGTACGCAATTATAACTGATTCAAGTAGTGATTTAAATGAATTTTTTAGAACAAAATACGATATAGAGTGTATTTGTACGCGTTTTTTCCACGAAGGTGTAGAATACGACGCCGACCCTGATTGGAAGAGTTTTTCGTTAAAAGAATTTTACGATTATTTAAGAGCAGGCAATAGAATAACGACTTCGCAAATTTCAAACGCAACCTGCGTTAAAACTTTTGAAAAGTATTTAGAACAAGGTTACGATATATTATCGATTTCTTGCACGGGCGCGCTTTCAAGCACTGTTAACGTGTGTTACCAAACGAGAGATTTGTTAAAGGAAAAATATCCTGATAGTAAAATTATTTGTATTGACGGTTGCATATCAAGTGCTGGATTAGGTATTTTGTGTATTAGAGCGTCTGAACTTAGGGCGCAAGGCAAAACCATTGAAGAAACGGCGCAATGGGTAGAAGAAAATAAAAAATTTATAAATCAAGAAGGTACAGTTGATAAACTTTCGTATTTAAAACAAGCGGGTAGAGTATCGGCACCGGCAGCGTTTTTCGGTGGCTTATTAAATATTAAACCGCTTATTATTTCTGATATACACGGTTACAACGTTTCTATCGAAAAAGTTAAAGGTAGAATGACTTCTTTAATAAGAACGGCAGAAAGAGTTGCTGAAAATTACACAAAAGACGATTTACCTGATATTTTTATACATCACACTGATTGTGAAGAAGACGCTTTAATTTTAAAGCAAGAAATATTAAATAGGGTAGACGTAAAACCGGACGATATACATATTGGCAACATTAACGCTGCAATAGGCGCATCGGTTGGACCAGGAATGATAGGCGTATATTTTTACGGCAGGGAAGTAACTTACGACTCAAAGGCATAATTATGAAAGAAAAAGATATTAAATGGAAACTACCAAAGCATCGCCAACCTGTTTGGAAGATATTCAAGTTTGTTTTTAGACCCTTTTTCTTGGTTAAAAACGTGCAATTTTTAGGTGAAAAGTTTCCTGAAAAATGTATTATCATATCAAATCACAACAATAAAAAAGGTCCTATGGTGTACGAATTTAGTTTACCTATTTCGCACGCAACTTGGGGGGCGTATCAAATGCTTGGAGCGTATAAAATGCGTTTTAAGTATTTAAGGGACGTTTTATATATACAAAAAAACGGCTTAAAAAAGTGGAAAGCAACCTTAAAAGCGGGTATTGAGGCGATTTTTTCAATCTATACTTACCGTGGTATGAAAGTAATACCGTCTTTTCCTGACGCGCGTTTAAGAAGAACTATGCAATACAGTATGCAATGTCTTGACGCTGGTTTTGCTATTTCTCTTTACCCAGAAGATTCAAACGACGGGTATTTTGATGAAATGAAACACTTTTTTCCAGGTTTTGTAATGCTTTCTGAACAATATTTTAAAAAGACGGGCGAGGATTTGCCTATTTTCCCAATGTATTATGGTAGAAAGAAAAAGAAAATCGTAGTAGGTAAGCCTATGTACGTTCAAGAATTTGTTAAAAAAGGATTAAATAGGGAAGAAATCGTTGAACAATACCGATTAGCGGTAAATCAGTTGTACTACGACCATTTCCAAGAAAAATAAAGGTGTATATGAAGAAGATTTTAACGATTTTGATTGCTATACTGATGGTGTTCAGTTGTTTTTTAATGGGGTGTCAGTTACCAATGTTGCAAAATCCTAACAATAATGATGGAGGCACGTCAGGTGACGCGAGTACGGACGATGGTGGTTCGAATGACAGTGGTTCGAACGACGGTGGTTTTGATTGGGATGACGTTTTTGGTGATGATGAAGACGATAATGTAGATTTAGATAGTGGCATTACAAGTTTTTCTACGTCGAATCTAAGTAAATACTCAATAGTATACGATTCTAATGAAAGTGATACGTATACTGCAGCAGTTACCTTACAAGCCTGTTTTTTGATTAAATACGGTATTGATTTAACAATAAAATCTGACAGATATTCAAAGGACTCAAATTGTGAAATTTTAATTGGCGATACCAATAGATATAGCGCAAGTGGTAAAGTTATGAAGTATTCTGTAACGGTAGACGGCGCTACGCTAAAAATTAACGTGGGTGGTTTATATTCTGCGCAAAAAGCGATGGAATATTTAACGCAAAACGTTTTCACGGGTAAACAAGTAAATCTTGCTTCGGGTGAATATTATTCAAAATCGTTTATTACAAATACGCAAGGTTTAACGTCAGGTACGACGGCGCGTATAATGACTTCAAATGTACTTGCAGACGAATTTAATACTAGTGCTGATTATAACTTAGCAAGTTATCGTGCTGAAATTTACGCAGGTATTTTAGGCGCGTATACGCCAGACGTTATCGGGGTGCAAGAAACTGATGATAACTGGAATAAAGTTTTAGATAGATATTTAGCAAAAGTTAATAGGGAGTATTCAACAAATTATCAAAGAGCGGTAACTACTTATAACGATAAAGTTAATTTTAGTTCGATTATATATCGTGCTGATAAATTCACGTTGAATAATTCTGGTTATACTAATTTCACTTGGAAAAGTGATGCAAATCTTCCAAACGATAATTATTATATGCGTGGCGTTGCGTGGGTACAATTAACGTCAAAAACTAATTCGTCAAAAAAATTAGTTCTTGCAAATACTCACTGGTCTTATGGTAGCGAATATCAAAATATTAAGTTGACCAACGGTACGACTGTTACTTTGCATTATTGCAAAGGTTTATGTAAGAATGAAACTGTTACAAAGATAAATTCGTTAAAGAGCACGTATTCAGGAATGCCACTCTTTTTAACGGGCGACTTCAATGCATCTGCAAGCTGGTTTACTTCGGGTGGAACTTATGCGTCGTTTAGCAATACTTGTTCGTTATTAAGCTCAAAAGTTAATAAAACGCCAGGAACTGGTACTTATGACCATATTTTTGGAACAGGAACGTACACTGTTAAATCGTTCGTATACATTGACGGTATCAATGAAATAGACTTATTATCCGACCACCCGTTTGCATATTCTGACGTATCGTTTTAATTAAATATTTGTAAAAATTTAATCATAAAAAAGCACCAATGTGGTGCTTTTTTTACGTTTTAAAACGAGATTTTATGATAACTATAAATATAAAAACAATTTATAAGTGGTTTAAAAAAATAATAACCTAACCTAGAACTAAAGTTCGGGTTAGGTTACATTTGGCGGAGAGAACAGGATTTTTTCTTGTATTTTACAAAGGAAAAAGAAAAAGCAAAAACTAATCCTTTGTAAAATACTTCGGTCAGTCGCTAAAACGGTAGGTGGCTACCGTTTTTTTAACGCTCTTTTCAAATCCAGTTCTATATACTTACATAAAAAACAAAAATAAAACAAACGGCAAAAACCGTTTGTTTTATTTTGGCGGAGAGAACAGGATTTGAACCTGCGTTACCTTTCGGTAAACACGATTTCCAATCGTGCTCATTCAACCACTCTGACATCTCTCCAAAAAGTATATAATAAAATGGTCGGAGTGAGGTGACTTGAACACCCGGCCTCTTGGTCCCGAACCAAGCGCGCTACCAACTGCGCTACACCCCGATTTGTTTAACGCCGAATCATTATAGCACTTTTTAATTTAAATATCAAACAAAATAGATAAGTTTTGATAAATTTAAAAATAAAAAAATTCAATAAAAAAGTTCGCAAATTGCGAACTTAATTTTCAAGTTTATTTAATAAATTCGTTTTAGATTTCCTTTTAGATTTTATTAATAAAAAGTAAATGAAAATTGCAAGCATAGGGAATATCATACCGATAAGCATACCTGATTTCATAGCAAGTTGTTCAACGCTCAAATTTAAACTTGATGCAAGATTAATACTACTTGGATTAGCAATAATTGAGTCAGTTATAATCCCTATTATTTGAGGGCCGATAGACGCGCCTAAATCGCCCCCTGCTGCCATAACGGCATAAATAAAAACACCACTTGTTGGGAACTTTTCGGATGCGACGATTAAACTACCCGGCCAAAGCATAGAAACACAAAAACCAGTGAGTGCGCAGGCTATTAAACCAAGTATCGCAAAATTGGTGATGGACGCAGTTAGATAGCATACGGTAGCGCCAATTGCGCCCAAAAAGAGAATTTTCTCAATATTTTTTCCGTACTTAGAATACAAAGTTCTGCCGACGCCCAAAGTTAATCCAAAGAGCGCAACACCGAAAATATCGCCCCAAATTTTAGGTAATCCTAACGCTTGTTCAATGTAACTTGACGCCCATTGATTCATCGTACATTCGCTCGCACCGCCCAAAAAAATTGCTAAAAAACAAAGCCATAACATTTTGTTTTTCATAAAGGCAAGCGCACCCGAAACCTTTTCAGGTGTTTCCATTTTAGGCAGTTCAGTTTTAGAAAATAAGATAAAAGCAAGTAGTGGAATAAGTGCTAAACTTAAAGCGAGCCATTGCCAATTTTTTTGACCAAAAATGAATAAAAACAAGGTCGAATAAATTATAACGCCAACTACTCCCCAAGCGTAAATTGAGTGAAGTTTACTCATTTCTCTATCAGGGTTATCAGATGGAATTGCTGCGATAGTTGGGCTTATCAAAACTTCGGCTAAACCGCTTGAAGTAGCAAAAATAATTGTACCGATAACTAATCCTAAATAAACGTTATCGGGGAATAAAATCGGTGCAAACGCATAAACTACAAACCCTATGATAGCGATAATCGGCGTTGCTTTTACTGTTTTATTAATATCGAATTTATGCGAAAAGAACGAAAAAGTAAGGTCGATTAAAAGTTGTGGAACAAAGTTTAGTAAAACTAAAAGACCAAGCAAAGAATAAGAAATTCCGTAAAGCGAACGGAAAGTTAAAAAAAGTATAGGGGAAAGATTGCATACTGCCGACATTGTAACGTTAGTCGTGTAGCAGGCTGATTTTACGCGCGAAAAATTATTCATAACACCACTTTATTATATTACAAGAAATTCAAAAATGATTATAGTAATAATTAGCCTTTTTGTCAATCTTAACGCTTAAACTTTTAAATAATTTCGTTAATGCTTAATCCAAACTCTTTTGGTGCGGATGGAGGGACTTTCGCCTGTGCGACCATACCCGACAAACAGTAGGTGGCTACTGTTTGGCGCAAGCACAAATTTGCAAGCAAATTTTCTTCTTAAAAAAGTCCCCACATTTTTATACAATATAAAAAAAGACACCAACTGACCAAACTGTCAGTAGATGTCTTTTGGTGCGGATG
>JAGCMG010000139.1 GCA_017646555.1 Clostridia bacterium
ACTCTTTGCCCATAAGGTCTAACACCTTGAAAAATTGTTTAAAATGCAAGTTTTGTTGATATGCAACAACGTATAAGCACTTATCAAAAACGTAAGTGTTCTTTCTATAAATAGCAGCCGCTAAATCGCGCGTTGCGTAAAGCGAAGACCCGTCGGCTTTTAAGATTAAGCACGGTGACATACCGTATTCTTCTAAATCGACGATTTTTGCACCCTCACTTGTTTTCAACAAGCCTTTTTGGTCAAGTTCGTCAACAACAGGTTGCATTTTATCGTTATAAAAACTTTCACCGTTATACGAATCGAATGTTACGTTGAGCATTTTATAGATTTTATCAACTTCTTCAAGCGTGATTTTCTTGAATAAATTAAAAAGTTCGCCGGCTTCTTTATCGCCGTCTTCAATAAGTTTAAAATAGCGTCTTGCTTCGTCGTTTAACGATTCGTCCTTTTCGGCTTCGTCATGGAATTTAACGTAAATTCTTGTAAGTTCTTTAAGTCTATCTTGATTAACTTGTTCAACCGACGACCACTTTTTAAACGCCACGATAAGTTTACCGAACTGCGTGCCGTAATCACCCAAGTGGTTGATACCAACTACTTTATAACCTAAAAATCTGAAAATTTTACAAAGACTACTACCTATTACCGTGGTCGATAAATGCCCGATATGGAAAGGCTTTGCAATATTGATTGACGAATAGTCGATACAAATAGTTTTACCGTTACCGATATTATCAGCGCCGTAATTATCTTTTTCATCTAATACGGCAGTTAAAGTTTTCACTGCAAAAGAATTACGGTTAACCTTAAAGTTAAGATAGCCTTTAACGGCAGAAACTTCCGAAATAACTTCGTCAGGCGTAAAAGTTGACGCAAGTTCTTCGGCAATGATAATCGGTGATTTTCTAAAAACCGACGCAAACTTAAAGCACGGCAAAGCGTAATCGCCCAATTCATTGGTCGGTGGAACTTCGATAAAATTAGCAACCGTTTCTTTATCCATACCCGGAACGGTTAAAAGTGAAGAAATATAACTTTTGTAGTCCATAAAAAACCTTCTTTTAATTATACTTAAAATATAATAACATATTTTTTTCAGGTTTGCAAATTAAAAACTTGAATTTTACCGTGATTTGAGTTATAATATCAAAGTATTATGATATTTTAAGGAGATAAATATGAAATTAGGTGTAGTTGGCTTACCAAACGTAGGTAAATCCACCCTTTTTAATGCAATAACTCACGCAGGAGCAGAGTGTGCTAACTATCCATTCTGCACGATTGAACCAAACGTCGGTATAGTTGCCGTTCCTGATGAAAGGCTTGACGTTTTGGCAAAGATGTATAACACCAAAAAAGTCACCCCTGCCGTTATAGAATTCGTTGATATCGCAGGGCTTGTAAAAGGCGCTTCTAAAGGCGAAGGGCTTGGAAACAAGTTTTTAGCGAATATTCGTGAAACTGATGCTATCGTTCACGTCGTTAGATGTTTTGAAGACGAAAACATTACTCACGTTGACGGTTCTGTTGACCCCGTTAGAGATATTGAAACGATAAATTTAGAACTTATTTTTTCCGATATGGAATCGGTTACTAAAAAACACGATAAAGCGTTTTCAATGATTAAAACGGGTGATAAAAAATATAAAGAAGAAGCAGAATTCTTAAAGCGTTTATTAGACCACTTGGAAAGCGGTAAACCTGCTATCACTTTAGATATGACTGACGACGAAAAAGATTACGTTAAGTCGTTATTCTTAATTACCGATAAGCCTGTTATTTATGCGGCAAACATTGCTGAAAGTGATATCGGTAAAAACGAAGACGAAATCCCTATGGCTAAAAAAGTCAAAGAATACGCTTTAAGCGTTGGCGCTGAATGTATGGTTATTTCGGCTAAAACGGAAGAAGAAATTTCTATGTTAGAACCTGAAGACCAAAAAATGTTCTTGGACGATTTGGGTTTAACTGAAAGTGGGCTTGATAGACTTGTTAAAAAGAGTTATAAACTTTTAGGTCTTATCAGTTACTTAACGGCTGGCGAAAAAGAAGTTAGAGCGTGGACGATTGTTAACGGCACGAAAGCGCCACAAGCCGCTGGTAAAATTCATAGCGACTTTGAAAAAGGCTTTATCCGTGCAGAAATAGTTGACTACTCTATTTTAGTTGAATTAGGTTCGTTTAACTTAGCGAAAGAAAAAGGCAAAGTTCGTTCCGAAGGTAAAGAATACGTTATGCAAGATAGCGACGTAGTATTATTTAGATTTAACGTTTAACTATTAAAAGCGACTTCGGTCGCTTTTTTATTTAATAAAAAGTTAATAAAATACATGCTAAATTTTCAAATACATATTGAAAACGTTTATTTTATATGGTATACTCTAATAGATCAAAATTTAGGAGCCTTTTTTTATGGAAAATCAATTAAAATTTAATCGTTTTGGCATAATGCTTGAATGTTCAAGAAACGCAGTGCCAAATTTAGAATTTTTAAAATCTTTTATAGACGATATCGCCGATATGGGCTATAACTGTTTACAACTTTACACCGAAGAAACTTACGAAATGGACGGGGAGCCGTTCTGGGGTTATCTCCGTGGTAGATTTACTAAAAACGAATTAAAAGAAATCAACGCTTACGGCAAAGAAAAAGGCGTCGAACTTATTCCTTGCATACAAACTTTAGCGCACGTTAACCAAGCGGTGCGTTGGTATCCTTACTATGATTTTTGCGATTGTAACGATATTTTACTTATAGGCGATGAAAGAACTTACGCGTTAATTGATAAAATGTTTGCAACAATGCGTGAATGCTTTGATTCAGAATACATAAATATCGGTATGGACGAAGCGCATTTCGTTGGTTTAGGTAAATACCTTGATAAAAACGGGTATAGAAATCGTTTCGATATTATTCTTGAACACTTAACTAAAGTTGTTGAAATTGCTAAAAAATATAACTTTAAACCTGCTATGTGGTCGGATATGTTCTTCCGTTTAGCAAACAACGGCACTTATACTTGCAAAAATCCTAAACCTATTCCACCGGAAGTGCAAGAAAAAGTTCCTAATGAAGTTTCTTTAATTTATTGGGACTACTATTCAAAAGATAAAGAAACTTTCGACAATATGGTGAAAGGTCACTTAGGCTTTAAGAACGAAATTTGGTTTGCAGGTGGCGTATGGAGTTGGGGTGGTTTCACACCGTCTAACTTTACAAGTTTAGAAGCGCACGATATTGCAATTAATAGTTGTATTGAATTCGGCATCAAAAACGTATTAGTTACTCTTTGGGGTGATAACGGCCACGAAACGAGTAAACTTGCAACCCACGCAGGACTTTTCTATACGGCTTGCTTAGCAAAAGGCATTACCGACGTTGACGTTATTGATAAACTTTTCGCTGAAAAATACGGCGTTACTATGCGCGACTTCTTAAAGATTGATAATGCTAACGTTATTCAAGAAAAGCCTACGCTTGAAAATCATATCGGCTCAAAAGCAAACAATCCGTCAAAGTATATGTTCTATAACGACTTGCTTTTAGGTTTTTGCGATAAGACCGTTAAAGACGGCGTTGAAGACTTATATAAACAATACGCCGAAGAATTAAAGCCACTTACCAAACACCCTAAATTTGGTTACGTGTTTGACGTTCAACAAAAACTTTGTGAAGTTCTTGCTATCAAATACGCGCTTGGCGTTAAGTTAAGAACGGCTTATAAAGCAGGCGATAAGAAAGCGCTTAAAAAACACGTTTCGTTAATTAAACCACTTATTAAAAAGGTTGAATTATTCTACAATGCGCTTGAAAAACAATGGTTTACGGAAAATAAACCACACGGCTTTGAAGTACAAGACGCGCGTATCGGTGGCGTTATTAAAAGACTTGAACACTCTTATGAACGCTTAAACGCTTACCTTAAAGGCGCGATAAAAAATCTTCCTGAACTTGAAGAAGAAATTTTACCACCATATAACAACCCTGAAAAAGCAGGCTTTACCGAATATAAGAACTTATATCACCTTAACGTAACTACTTCGGTATTATAATTAACACTAAACGCCCCGTAACTACGGGGCGTTTTTGGTACAGTTTCATCATACCGTTATAGTTTTAATAGACCCAAACAACTTTTTTAAGGCTTTTGAAATAAACATTTTACTCTTTGTTTGTTGTGGTGATTTTTTTTCAATATGATATAATAACATTGCTCGAGCCAAAAGGATTAAAAATTTAAGGAGAATTAAAAATGAATACAGATAAAATTTACGCAGAACAAATTGCTAACGAGTATGCACCAAAACAAACTTCAAAGGTCAAAGCATTAAAAAGATTAGATGCAAAAGCAAAAAATCCAGCAAATATTTTCACTTATACTTTCGGTATTATTTCAAGTCTTATTTTAGGTACAGGCATGAGTTTAGCAATGGGTGTTATTGGTGGTGGCACGGCTTTAATGGTAACTTTAGGTATTGTGATAGGTTTAATTGGAATTACCGGAGTTAGCGTTAACTATACAATTTACAAAAAAATATTGACCAACTCTAAAAATAAATACGCTAGCGATATTATTAAACTTGCTAATGAAATTGCAAGTGAAGAATAATTTATAGTATCTTCCCTATCTTTGAAAAATACAAATTAATATATAATTTTAATAGCACGAAAAAGAAATTTAAGGAAATTAAAAAAATGAAAAATAACAATAGTAAATATTATTTTACCGCACAACTTATGAACCAAGCACTTATATCATTGCTTGAAAAAAAAGATATAGAATTTATCACGGTTACTGAAATAACGAAAAAAGCGGGTGTAAATCGTTCTACTTTCTATTTGCATTATGAAAATATTTACGATTTATTAGAAGAAACAATTCAAAATTTAAACGAAAGATTTATAAATTCTTTTAATATAAAAGTCCCCCTTAAAATAACTTCGCCTAAAGATGCTTATTTAATCACTAACGATTTTTTAATTCCTTATCTCAACTTTTGTAAAGAAAATAAGCGTGTTTTGAAATTAGTAAATAAAAAGCCAGAGTCTTTTAGAAATAAAGATACCTATCAAAAAATGTATAATACAATCTTTTATCCAGCAATTACACAGTTTGTAAAAAAAGAAGACGAAAGAATATATTTTCTTGAGTTTTTTACACAAGGGGTTGCCTCGATTGTGCATAAATGGCTTGAATTAGATTGCTCGACAAAAATAGAAGAATTGATTGAAATTATTAAAAAATGTATCAATTATAATATTTAATCAAGATAAAGAAAATTACACTATATTTTAAAGAAAATCGCGTATTTTTTGCGAAGAAAAAAGACTAAAAAAGAGCCAAACGGCTCTTTTTTAATTTTTATTTAAGAGTGGTTTTAAATACTCACCCGTATAACTGTTTTGATTTTCAGCAACTTCTTCAGGCGTGCCTACGGCAACGATAGTTCCACCACCGTCGCCACCCTCAGGGCCTAAATCAATGATATAATCGGCTATTTTTATTACGTCTAAATTATGCTCGATTACTAAAACCGTATTTCCACCATCTCTTAAACGGCGTAAAATTCCACAAAGTTTATCTACGTCGTAAGAGTGTAA
>JAGCMG010000140.1 GCA_017646555.1 Clostridia bacterium
AAGCATTACGGGACAATTATTATTAAATTCTTGTAAAGTGTTTAAAAGTAAACTTGCAAACCCGAAATTGCCTTGCATAAATTCTTCTTGCGTTTTAGGTCTATTAACGCCTGCAAGATTAAAAACGAAGTCGGCATTAGAACAAAAATCTTCAAGTTCTTTTTCGGTATTATCTAAATCGTACTCAAAAACTTCTTCAATAGACAAATTCGGTCTTGTTTTATCAAGTCCATTTTTAATATTGTTAAGCGCTAAAACAAGGTTTTTACCAACAAACCCTTTAGCGCCCGTAACTAAAATTTTCATTTATTCACCTTATTGTTTTTTAAGTTCTTCTTGAATATAAGCAAGCGACGCAATTTTTTGCTTGGTTTCTTCAACGGTTAATAGCGCTGTGTTGTTAGAATTAAATTCGGTTAAAGTATTTCTTTCGGTATCGCCTTCTTTAAAGTACTTATCGTAGTTAAGCCCACGCTTATCTGACGGAACGCGATAGAAATTCCCCATATCAACAGCGTTAGCGCATTCTTCGTTAGTTAAGAGGGTTTCGTACATTTTTTCACCGTGGCGAATACCGATAATTTTAATAGCGTTTTTATCGCCACCAAAAAGTTCGCAAACGGCTTCGGCTTGAGTTTTAATGGTGCAAGCAGGCGCTTTTTGAACTAAAATATCACCACTCGTACCGTGTTCAAACGCGAATAATACTAAATCAACGGCTTCGTCAAGCGACATAATAAAACGCGTCATATTAGGGTCGGTTAAAGTGATAGGCTTGCCACTTCTAATTTGGTCAATCCAAAGTGGAATAACGCTACCACGACTGCACATAACGTTGCCGTAACGGGTACAGCAAATCTTGGTTTTTTCAGGGCTAACGGTACGCGACTTAGCAACGATAACCTTTTCCATCATTGCCTTTGAAGTACCCATAGCGTTAACAGGGTAAGCCGCCTTATCGGTAGATAAACAAATAACGGTTTTAACGCCTTCGTCAATAGCGGCAGTTAGCACGTTTTCGGTACCTAAAACGTTAGTTTTAACGGCTTCAATCGGGAAGAATTCACACGACGGAACTTGCTTTAAAGCAGCAGCGTGGAAAATGTAATCAACGCCGTGCATAGCGTTTTTAACCGATTGAATATCTCTAACGTCACCGATATAGAACTTAATCTTTTCAGCAACTTCCGGCATTTTGGCTTGGAATTCGTGGCGCATATCGTCTTGTTTTTTCTCATCTCTTGAAAAAACTCTAATTTCGCCGATATCAGTCTTTAAAAATCTGTTTAAGACAGCGTTACCGAAACTGCCCGTGCCACCCGTAATAAGTAATGTTTTGCCTGTAAATAAACCCATAATATATCTCCTAAAATTTTTATCTATAATAAACGGAAAGCCCGTATTAGTCTTTGTAAAAAGTGTTATTTAAATGATGCGTTACTTGCTTTTCTTTTGGGGGAAGTTTCATATAATCCCCGTAAAGATTAGTAAGAACTTTATCATATTCTTTCGGTGCTTTAAAGGACTTTCCTTCAAAGTTTAATAAAGTAAACTCGTCATAGCAAGATTTTTCAACTCTATTTCCCCTGCCGTTAAACGCGCTTTCAACAACAGCGACGAATTTACTGTTGTCGTAAGGGTATTGTTCGTGTAATTTTTTAGCAAGTTTTAAGCATTTTTTTGGTGACGGCCAAATAATTTTTCTTAAAATTATACCGAGTTTAGTTCTAAACGATGCTGACTTAAACGATAAATTGCCGTACACGAACTTTTTATAAATAAGCATAAGTTTATCGTACCACTCATTGTATTCTTGTTCGTTTTCAGGCGCGCCGTCTAATGGAAACACGTCTACGTCTATACCAAGATGCCCGTTTTTGTAATTAACGCCTTTTTCAATTTTTACCGTTTTAGTATCAATCACTTTAACGATAGAGTGCCTTGAATTTTTATCAGTTGGCGCAATTAAACGATAAGAAGAATTTTCATTTTCTTTATTAAAAATCTCAATCAGTTTTTCATAATCAGGTCTTGGCATAATAATATCGATATCGTCATCCCACGGAATAAACCCGTTATGTCTAACTGCGCCTATAAGCGAACCATACGCTAAATAATAATTTAAATTATGTTTATCGCAAAAATCGGTTAAACCAACTAAAATATCAAATTCTATTTTTTTAGTTTCTTCAAACGAAATAGGTTTCATTAGTTTTCCCCCTGCGTATTTATGGTTTGATTTTTCTTTTCAAAAACCCCTTTAAGGATAACGGCTTTGCACATTAAAACAAAGTTTCTTCTTAATGGTTTAATAAAAAACGCAATCAAAATAGTTAAAATTTGAGTAATAAGCGACGCAAGCCCTGCCCCAACTGCGCCTAAAACGGGTATTAAAAAGTAGTTGCCAACGATATTAGCAAGCGCTGCCGTAACGTAAATAATTATTGAATATTTTTGAACGTTTTTACAAACCATCCAAGAATTTCTTGCAACGCCAAGATATGAAAAAGCAGTATACCAAGTAACGACTTTTAATATGTTTGAGGACGGTAAATACGCCTTTCCGTAAAGAATTTTAATAGCCAAATCGCTAAATATCGTAAACATTAGCGAAACGAAAAGCGATAGATAAAACACGATAGCGTAAAGTTGAACGCAACGCTTTTCAAAAAGTTCTTCTTCTTTATTATGCGCTTCCATAATAGACGGCACAACCGAATCAATAACGGCAGATAAAACAAAGCACCAAATAGTCGATAGCGCAACAGCAACGGCGTAATAACCAACGACGGTTTCCCCTATCATTTGTTTAAGCATAAACTTATCGGTAACAGCGTAGATTGCGCCCATCATACCGGTTAGAATAAAACTTGAACTTTCCCTTAATAATTCCTTTGCCTTTTTAATTGAAAACGAAAATTTAGGGCCTTGATTTTTCTTATACGCAATAATCAAAAAGACGGCGATAACTAAATAGTCAACGGCAGTAGCAAGAGCAAAAAATTCAACGCTTGCGTTTAAGATTAAAAGTAATACTCTATAAGCCGAAACGACGAAATACCCAACGAGCGACGCAAGCGACGAATATTTAGATTTTAATCTTCTTTGAAACCAGTAGTTTATGGTATCAAAAATTTGAAACATTACGCCCAAACTACATAAAAGCGCAACTAAGACGGTTAAATTTTCACCCTTATCAACAATAGCGACAATACCCACTATAACGCCGATAGATAAAAGCGAAGATATGCCCCTTAAAACGAGCGTAGTACCGATAGTAACGCCTTCTTCATCAGGACTATCGACGAACTTTTTAACTAAAATGTTGGTTATACCGAGCGTGCAAAAAGCGTGGAAAAAGGTAACGTAAGCAGTCGCATAACTAATAAGCCCGTAACTTGATGGTCCTAAATAGCGCGCAGTAAGTAAACCCACGATAAAAGACATAGCCATATAGGCTATTTTACCGCCGATTATCCACCCCGCGTTTTTAACGGTTTTGTTTTTTAATAAACTTGTTAACCCCATTAAAATTTTATCCTTTAATAATTTCAGCCTTGCTTAAAACGCCCGTTTTATAAATAAACGGCTTTTTACTACCACTTAAAAGTTCACTTGATAAAGTTAAAAACTTATCGACAGCGTTTTCAGCGTTCCACTCGTTTTCAAGCGTTTTATACGCCGAATAAGAAAGTTTTTCTCTTAAAATTTTATCGTCTAATAAAGTTTTAGTCTTTATAAATAATTCGTCCACGTTACCGTTAGAATAAATAAACCCATTTTCGCCGTCATTTAAAAGATACGGAACGCTACCCGCCTCTTTTGACGCAACCACGGCACAGCACGAATTCATCGCTTCGTTAACTACTGCCCCCCAACCTTCTTGGCGATTAGAAGTAAATAAGAAAATTTGAGATTTTTCCATATACTCTCTAACCATTTCGGGTTTCATTGCCCCTAAAAAGTTAATGGTATCGGTTAAATTTTCTTTTTTTACTAAATCTTTATAATCGTCTTCAAGTTCGCCAGTCCCTATAACGTTAAGAACAACCTTATAGCCGTCCGTTTTAAGTCTTTTAAGGACTTCAAGCGTATGATTAAATCTCTTTAGTTTCATAAATCTACCCACCCATAAAATAGAGTTTTCTTGCTTTTTAGCAATTAAAGAAAGTGGTTTGTCGTAAGACTTAAATGCAGGAAAATACCCCCACTTAAACGCTTTGTTTATAAAATTAAGAGTTTTTAGATAATCGTAAGAAGTATAAGCACTTGAACATAATAAATAATGATTTTTGCAAAAGCCATACTTTTTAAAAAACCTTATGAATCTAACGGGAAATTTTAGCAAATTTTGTTTAGTTCTATAAATCCTTTCAGAATACTTAAAGGTAAGTTTTTTATTTTTTAAGCGTTCTTTAATTAAACTTTCAGGGCACGAGCCGTAAATTACAACGTCAGCACTATTTATTAAAGAAATAGCCCTTATTTTATCTTCTTCGTACTTTATAACAAATGACGGAACGCTACCAAGAGAATAGCCTAACTTTTTGCGTTCTTCACTCATAACGGAAGTTTCGATAAAATAGTATTCACCGTCCGTTTTTTGATAAAACGCATTGGATAATTCCGATTGATGATGATTGTAATAATTGGATAAAAAAACTACTTTCATTTTAAGCCCGCCTTTTTAATATTTATTTTTATTATATCGTTAAACTTTAACTCACCTTTATATGAATTAATCATAAATTAAATTTCACCGTACAGTTTAACGTATTCGATAAACTTATCTTCTTTATTAAAGTTTTTCGCCCTGTTTAAGCAATCTTCTTTTGAAAAAGGTTTAGCTTGCTTTATTCTTTCAATTTCTTTAATTAAAGCGTCAAAATCGTCACGGTTTACTACCGCCCCGCATTTTTCATCTAAAATTTCAGGGCTACCACCCGTGTTAAAAGTAAGAACTGGCGTGCCACAAGCAAGCGCTTCAATATTAACCGTTGGGAAAGTATCTTCCCTTGTAGGATTAACGAATAAATCACTAGAAGAATAAATTTTAGCAAGTTCTTCTTGGTTTTGCGTTTTATTTATCGCAATAATATTTTCAGGCAACTGACTTTTAACCGTTTCCGTTACGCCAACCAACACGATTTGATAATCGCCATTTAACTTTTCGGCTAACTTTTTAAATACGTCAAGCCCCTTTTTTAGCCCCCAATCGAAAGCAACGCCTAATAAAACGAATTTATCTTCTAAACCGTATATTTTTCTAAAATCACTTTCCATAGGTTTAAAAGTAGATAAATCAATGCCGTTATTGATAACTTTAACAGGGTAAGAACCTAAAAACGACTGTTTAACAAGCCCTAAAAGCCACTCTGACGGGGTAACGATAGTTAAGTTTTTAACACCGGTAAAACAATCCTTTTTGAGCGCGTATTCTTTTTTAGAGCCATCCTTTTTAGAAAACGGATATTCGTTAAAATATTGACAATCGAAACAACCGGTTTTCCACTTATCGCACCCTGCGTAATCAAAATGCGCGCAATGACCTGTAAACGACCAACAATCGTGAAGTGTCCATACTACCTTTATATCGTGCTTTTTAATGAAAGAAAACAGTAGTGGCAAATTTATGCAATAATTATGTAAATTGTGTAAATGTAAAATTTCAATCTTTTCTTTTTTGATTTTATTTATCAGCCTTAAAGTAGAAAAAAAGCCAAATCTTCCGTTTTTAGCAAGGCGAGAGCCAAACGCGTAATGCACGGCGTTTTCTAAATACGAGCCGTAATAACTATGTCCTACTGGTTTTGGTGGATTTTTAATATAGCGCTTTGAAAATACGTGCGTGGAATAAGTGCTAACCGTATAGCCCGTTTCACGCGCTTTTTGAGCGATTTGTAACATTATTGTACCGGTGCTACCGTTAACGCTCATATTGATATGAGCAATTCGCACGGGTTTTTTATCACACATAAATACCTACCTTAATTTGACTTAATAAACTTAAAAATCTTTTCCGATTGAGCGATATAATTTTTATTTTCCATAACGAACTTTCTGGCAGTTAAGCCTTTTTCAATAAGTTCATCGGTTGACATCGCAAAAATTTCTTGTAATTTTTCTTTAACGCCGTCTTTTGTTTCATTATCGATAGTAAAAACGTAATCAAAATATTCTTTTTGAACGCCAGGGAGTTTAGTCATTAAAACAGGCGTACCACTAACCATATATTCAAAAGTTTTAGACGGAAAAGAATACTTGCAAAATTCTTCGTTAGACGGACGTGGATTAACTAAAAGCGTCGCTTTAGTTTGTTCTTTAACAATTTGTTCGTTAGTAACGCATCCCATATACTTAACGGACGGATAGGTTTTAGAAATTTCTTCTAAATACGAAACAGCCTCACCCGTGCCGTAATAATGAAGTTCAACGCCATCTAAATTAGCATTGATAAACCCTTTGGTAAAATATTCAATACCCGCGTCGTTTTTCCAAAGCGAGCCCGAATAGATTATGTTTTTAACGCTACCTTTACTTGATAACTCTGGCGCGTTGGCGCAAGCCCCTTCCATAACGATATAAGGCTTATTATTAGGGTTAACAATACCGTTCATTTGTTCGGTAAGTAAAATATAGCCGTCGTATTTTTTCATAAGTTTAGCAGTAATTTTGCCTGTAAAACCCATTTCCCCACCGACCATTTTTTCAGGGACGTCAGTTACGATTGCGTAAATAGGAATATTATATTTTCTACCAAGTTTAACGCTTGCCATTGACGGAGCCGAACTTATAGCGTCGCAAACGATACAATCTATCTTATACTTTTTAATAATCTTTTTACCTGCTTTAATAAGTTCGGTAATTTTGACTATTTTGTTAAGTTTACCTTTTACGCTTTTTATAGTGTGATAAAGTATGCCGTTTTCTTCTTTTTCAATTTCGCCTATTTTACAGTTAACGTACGGCAACGCAGAAAGAGCAACCACCTTGTCAAAATTCGATAGCCCGCGTATTATATTGTCGTTGAACTTTTGTTGCTGATACCCACCCTTAATGAACCCTTTGTTAAAAAGTTCGTCGTAAATAGAGTAAGAAGTCCCAGCGCTTAAATAAAGTATCATTTTATAAGCCCTTTAATAATTTGAACGCCTTTTTCATATTCGCCTAAAACGGCTTGTAAAGCCTTGTTAGCATTGGCATCAAATTCGGTTTTATCTAAATTGTTTAAGTATTCGTAAATTTTATCGGTGAAATTTTCATCAATATCGACGCTAATTCCAACGCCGTTCTTTTTTACAAGTTCGCCCATAAAAGAGCCGTTTATACAAACTTGTGGAATTTTATAAATCAAGCCGTCGTAATACTTATTAGTAACAGCCATTTGCATATTAGTATCTAAATAGATGTTATGAACGATATCAGTATCAACGGCAAAACCTGCCCTATCTTTAGGCGAATATTCCCCGTGGAAAAATATATTTTCAGCGTTAATGGTATTTACGAAAGATTTTAAGTTTATAGCAACACTTTCTTCCCTACCGTAATAGTGAAGTTCAAACCTATTATCGTTAGCAATTTTTTCAATGATTTTTTTGTTTAGTTCTTCCCCGCGAATAAGCCCCCAAAAAGATAAGCGAATTTTATCCGACGGCGACTTTTCGTTAATGCGTTTATCGTCTAAATCGTCTAAAACGATATTATGCGAAGTATAAACTTTATCTAAAACCGACGGCGAAAAAACCTTTCTGTACGCGTCGCTACTAACGAAAGTTGCGTAGGAAGATTGTATTGCTTTATTTAGACGGTTTTTGAAAAATCCGAATTTTTCATAAGTAAAATCACGGTAGTCGAAAATAAATTTGTTAGCGTATTTTTTCTTTAATTTATTAAAGAGTAAAAAGCACGGAAAAGTATGTAAAAAAACTATTCTATCGGGTTTAATTTCTTTAATGAGTTTAAGCGCAAAACGCCTATACTTAAAAAATGAACTTATCTTACTAAACTTTGACGATTGATTATTGAGCGTAAAGTTAAATTCGTGCAGAGTAACGTTATCTAACGCTGTATCTTTAACGGTGTCGTCCCTATTCCAGTATAATAAATGTAGGTCGGCATTTTCATTTTTTAACGCGTTTATATAAAAACTTGCGTAAGGCATATATTTAATTAAAGAAAAGCCTAAAAGCAAAACTTTCATAACTCACCGCTAAATAACGCCATAATTTTTTCGTAAGAATTCGCCGTTAAATAATTATCTTTTAAGTAAGTAACGGCGTTGTTTCCCATATCCGTTAGATTAGAAGAAAGCAAATTTTCCACCGTCGTCTTAAATTTAATAATATCGTTACTAAAACAACTTGCGCCAAATCCGCCGTTTACTATAACTTGACCGATATCGGTATTAGGGTCGGTACAAGATAACACTGGAAGTCCTGCTTGCATATACGATAACAACCTTGACGGAAAATTAGGTATAGTAAAGCGATAATCCAAAAATATCATCCCTATATCCGATGCTGAAACTAACTTATCGTAATCTTCTTTGGGTAAAAATTTCATAAGCATAGCGTTTGACGGCGAATTTTCTAACATAAACTTTTCTAAAACGCCATATTCCGTGCCAGAGCCTACTATTAAAAAGAACGCGTCTAAATCACTACACTCTTTTAAACAATCACAAATAAAGGAAACGCCTTGTGGACGACCCAAATTCCCACCGTAGATAAAAATCTTTTTATCTAACGGCAAATTATATTTTTCACGCATTATTAAACGCGTGGTATTATCAACTCTTAAATCTTTATAATCGACTGAATTAGGGCAAATTTCAACTTTTTCATTAGGCACTTCGCTATTATGTTTTAGAATAAAATCGCAATTAGCCTTACTCATACACCCGATTTTATCGGAAATAGCGTAAAGTTTTTTCTCTTTCTTTCTAAAAAATTTGTAAATAATACCCTTTAATCCCGACTTTTTCAAAACCCCGATATCAACGGCGTTTTGTGGAAAAATATCTTTTAGTAGTAAATAAGATTTAGCGCCGTCACGCTTTTTAATAAACTTAACGGCTTTATAAAAAGTAATCGGTGGGGTTGAATATAAAACTAAATCGAACTTAACGGCTTTAAAATATTTTTTAATAGCCCTAATAAATTGCCCTTCAATTTTAAGGGTAGAAATCCCCTTTTCAATAAGGTTACATTTGGTAATGTTCCCCGTTTTAACGCGCAAAATATTAGCGCCGTTATCTAAAATAAGTTGGGTAGGTTTACCGTTTCGTTTTTCGTTTGGGCAAACGACGAAAACACCGTGCCCTTGCGCATTAAAATGTCGCAATAAATCGGTGTAAATACCCCTTTCGTCTATTGAGTTAAAAGACCCCGTCGTTAAAAACAAAACGTTCATAATTAGCCCTACTTATTATTTGTTATCTTTTAAATTTTCACGGAGCGCAGAAGTCGAAACCCCTTGCGTATACGGGAAGAACACAACTTCAACGTCAAGATTTTTTTCTTTAAAACTTTCAAGCGTTTTATTAAATCTTTCCGTACCTTTCCAATCGTCGCCTGCAAAAAGCACGTTGTACGGAAATTTTTCAATCGCTAAAACTTTATCAATAGTGGTTTCAGTATCGATAATATGAACTTCGTCAACGCATTTAAGTGCGCCAACGATTCTTGCCCTATCGTTTTGGTTAATAACTGGCTCTTTACGTTTAACTTGTCTAACGTATTCGTCGTCGCAAACGCCGACTATTAAGTAATCGCATTTTTCTTTACATCTTTCAAAAAGATTTAAATGTCCCACGTGGAATAAATCGTAAACGCCACAAGTATAACCTATTTTTTTCATATCAAACTCCTTTAAGAATGTTTTGCCACTCTATCCGTTTTAGGTGGTGGCGTCATATAATTGCCGTACGCTTCGGTAAGCATATGGTCGTAAAGCGCTGTGATAAAAAACTGTTCCGTTTCAAAATCGTGCATAATGAAGTTGTCAAACGCTTCTTTTTTAAACTTCTTTTTCAAAAAACCGAAAGAATAGCCGTAACACGATAAGTGCGTGTGTGGTTTATTATTGCCCCATTTTGAAACTTTTTCGTATCTTTTAAGTTTGTAATTTTGATTGTTGGGTCAGTGTAATCTGAAACTGAAGTAACAACTTTAAATGAATATTTTTCAGTTGTTCCATCAATATAAAGAGTGCTTTCTCTTTCTTTAACTTGTTTTGTTACAACTTTATATTCAAGGTAGTATGTTCCTTCGATGTTAGTTGCAACACCATCATTAAATTTGAATTTAACAGCTTTTGTAGGATCGCCAATGTTTTCATCACCAGAAGCATTGTAACCTTTTTCGGTGTCTAAAACTTCTTCGAATACACCAGTTGAATCGTTGTATCTTAAGTTGTCAAGATAGTAATAAGTGCTACCTTTTCTAATTGTTCTAATAATTTTAAAATCATTAAAGTTTGTTGTTACAGCATCTTCAACATAAACTGCTGGAAGTGTAAATGCAACATCTTTAGAATATTCAGCTTCTAATTCATTTTCAACACCGAAAACAACATTTTCTTCATCAACAGATTTAGCTTGAGTTTCTGCATCAGTTTCTAAATCGTAGTTATAAGACAATTTAATAGTAGGTTTACTTGAAACTGTAACTCCATCAACTCTAAATGTTTCAGTTAAAGTTTTTCCATGAACATCTTTAACTGTGTATGTGATACGATAATTTC